>JALYNA010000136.1 GCA_030773455.1 Actinomycetota bacterium | reverse complement strand
GCGGAGATGATCTCCGGCCCGGTGCCCAGCTGCACGGTCCGCCCGTCCTTGAGCATCAGGATCCGGTCTCCCAGCCGCATGGCCTCGTTGAGGTCGTGAGTGATGAAGACGATCGTCTTCTGCAGCTCGGTCTGCAGCTGGACCAGCAGGTCCTGCATGTCCCGCCGGATGAGCGGGTCCAGCGCGGAGAACGGCTCGTCCATGAGCAGCACCTCGGAGTCCGCGGCGAGTGCCCGGGCCAGGCCCACGCGCTGCTGCATGCCTCCGGACAGCTCGTCGGGCCGGGCGTCGGCCCGGTCGAGCAGCCCGACGGTGCGCAGCGCCCAGTCGGCACGCTCACGCTGCTCGGCCGCGGCCACCCCCCGGACCTTGAGCGCGTAGGCCGCGTTCTCCCGCACGGTGCGGTGCGGGAGCAGCGCGAAGTGCTGGAACACCATGCTCACCTTCTGGTTGCGCAGGGTCCGCAGGTCTCCGTCGCTGAGCGCGCGCAGGTCCTGGCCGTCGACCTCCACCGTGCCGGCGCTGGGCTCGATGAGCCGGTTGAGCAGCCGGACGAGCGTGGACTTCCCCGATCCGGACAGCCCCATGACGACGAACAGCTCGCCGCGCTCGACGCCGAAACCGACGTCGTGGACGGCCAGCGTGCTCCCGGTCCGGCGCAGGATCTCCTCCCGCCGGACCCCCTCGCCGGCGAGCCGCAGCGCCTCGCGCTCGCGCGGCCCGAAGACCTTCGTCAGGCCGGTGGCGCGCAGCACGGGTGGCACGGTCAGCCGACCCACTCGTTGATCTGGCCGGCGTGCTCGTCCACCCACTGCCGGGCGACGGCGGCGACCTCCTCGCCGTTGACGTCCACCTGCTTCTGCATCGCCTCCATCTCCTCGACCGAGATGCGCAAGTCGACCAGCAGGTCGGCGAATCCGGGAACCTGCTCCTGCAGCTCCGTGCTGGCGGCGATGTTGACGCTGTAGGAGGGCATCGCGCAGGCGCCGTTGCCGGTGGTCAGGCAGCCCTCGGTGTAGGGCGTGGGCTCCTCGAGCTGGACCATGTCGTACTGCGTGAAGACCGCATGCGGGTGGTACAGGTACAGCACGATCGGCTCCTCGCGGCCGTAGGAGTTCGCCAGCTGCGCCAGTTCGGCCGCCTCGCTGGAGACGACGTGCTCCAGCGTGATGCCGTAGCCCTGGAGCCGCTTGGCGTTCTGCTCGGTGGTGATGTAGCCGGGGTCGGCGTCGTAGAACTTGTTCCCGAGCTCGTCGGCGTAGTCGTTCAGCTGGGTGACGCTGGTCAGGCCCTCCAGCGGGCCGCCGGGCTCGACGGCGTAGGCGGGCACGAACCAGCCCTGCGCGGCGTCGCCGTAGGTCTCCGACACGATCTCGACCCGCTCGCTGGCACCTTCGGCGAGCTCCTGCGAGTTGGGGAGGGAGACCTCGGTCAGCAGGTCGATGTCCCCCCGCTGTGCACCGGCCCACGCCGCAGCCGGGTCCAGCTGGGTGGTCTGCAGCTCCGCGACGCCCAGCTGGGGACGGTCGGCGGCGATCTCGCTGAGGATGGAGTTGGTCAGGCCCGCGGCCGTCCAGCTGAACTGGGCGGCCTGGACGGTGATGCCCTCGCCACCCCCGGAGCCACCCCCGGCACCCTCGGTGCCCTCCTCACGGCTGCAGCCGGTGACGGTCGCGGCGAGGAGGGCGGCCAGCGTCAGCGCGGACGCGCGGGGACGGATCGAGGTGCGCAGCATCGTGGTCTTCTCTCGTGGAGGCGCCGGTGCCTGTGCACACCGGCGGTCGGAGCGTCACGCGGTCCGGTCCAGGCCCTTGTCGGACCTGCGCCGCACCGCCGTCTGCGGACGGGACAGTGTCGTGCCCAGCGCGTCCGGCGCCAGCCGGCTGGTCACCGGGCGCGTGACCGCTGGACCGCGCGCCGTTGGCCACCGTAGCCGCGATCGGGATGGTCCGCCGCCGAACGGCACACCATATGACCGTGCGTCACCGGCTGGTCGCCGTGCCGTGACGACCAGGCAGCCGCACGACCTGCGACGAGCAACCGCGGCGCGCCGACCGCCGGAAACGACGAGGCCGGCGCATCTGCGCCGACCCTCGTCCGCGTAGTAGCGGGGGCAGGATTCGAACCTGCGACCTCTGGGTTATGAGCCCAGCGAGCTACCGAGCTGCTCCACCCCGCGTCGGTGGGATCACCCTACCCCGGTGCGGCGGTGGCGTGCACGGGGGGCGGCGTGGGCCCCGCCACAGCGGTGGAACCCACGCCGGCCACGCTCAACCGCCCGGGGTGACGGCCGCCTGGGCGGCCTGTCCCTGAGCGGTCTGGTAGGCGGTGACAGCCGCCTGCAGGTCCTCGAGGGCCTGCCCCTGACCGGCGAAGTCGCCGTTGCGCTGTGCGGTCTGGAGCGCCTGGAGGGCGCGGTTGATCGCCTCGACCCCCTGCTGCATCTCCGGGGTGCTCGGGGCGCCCGGCGTGCCGCCGTCGGCCGGCGGGAGCGGCGCCGGGGGGGCCGGCGCGCCCGGCTGGGCCGGGTCGGCGGGGTCCTGGGTGGTTCCGTCGTTGTCGACGGCGGCCTCCCCCGCCCCGGCCCCGAAGACCTGGTCCAGCGCCTCGGCGAGGGTGTTGGCGTAACCGACGCGGTCGCCGTAGTTGACCAGCACCTTCTGCAGCAGCGGGAACGAGTTCTCGCCCGTGCCCTCGACGTACAGCGGCTCGACGTAGAGCAGGCCGTTGTCGCCGATCGGGAGGGTGAGCAGGTTGCCGAACACCGCCCGGGACTCCGCGCTGTTGAACAGCGTGAGGTCCGGCCGCACCTGGTTGTTCGTGATGAAAGACTGCTGCACCTGCTGCGGGCCCCGGAAGGGCGTGTTGCCCGGCAGGGTGAGCACCTGGATCTGCCCGTAGGTCTCCGGCGCGCTGGAGGCCGACACGAAGGCCGACAGGTTCTCCCGGCGGAAGGCGTTGAGCGCGCTGGTCAGCTGGAAGCTGGCCTCCGGGTCGCCCGGCCGCTGGGCGAGGATGTAGTACGGCGGCTGCGGCTCCTGGGTGTCCTGGGTGGGGTCGGCCGGGACGGCCCAGCGGTCGTTCCCGCTGTAGAAGTCGCCCGGGTCGCCGACGTGGTAGCGGGTCAGGATGTCGCGCTGGACCTTGAACAGGTCCTCGGGGTAGCGGACGTGGCCGAGCAGCTCCGCCGACATCGCGTCGCGGGGCTGCACCAGGCCCGGGAAGGCCTTCATGTAGGTCTGCAGGACCGGGTCCTCGGTGTCCCACTCGTAGAGCCGGATGGTGCCGTCGTAGGCGTCGACGGTCGCCTTCACCGAGTTGCGGATGTAGTTGAAGGTCTCGTTCGGCAGCGCCGTCGTCCCGGTGCCCGTGAGCGCGTCGGTGGCCGCCTCGCCCAGCCTCTTCTGCTCCGAGTAGGGGTAGGAGCCCGACGTGGTGTAGCCGTCGAGGATCCAGGTGACCCGGCCGTCGATGACCGCGGGGTACGGGTCGCCGTCGACCGTGAGGAACGGTGCGGCCTTCTCCACCCGGTCCATGGGGTCGCGGACGTAGAGCACCTTGGAGGCGTCGTTGACGGCGCTGGAGAGCAGGAAGTTCCGCTCGCGGTAGAAGATCGCGAAGGTCAGCTGACGGAAGAAGCTGCCGATCTCGACGCCGCCCTGGCCGTCGTAGGTGTTGTTGATCTGGCCCTCGCCGTCGCTGCCCTCGGGCAGGTCGAACTCACGGGGCTCGGCGCCCTCGGGCGCACCGACGACGGAGTAGTCCCGCATCAGCTCGCCGTAGTAGATGCGCGCGCCGTTGTCGCTGACCTCGATCGTCCCCCGGGTCGGCAGGTCCCGCGTGGTGAATCGCGGCTCGCCGCCCTCCTGGCCGGCGACGACCTCGTTGGCCGGCGCGGCCACGAACCCGTTGCCGTGGGTGTAGACGGTGTGCCGGTTGATCCAGGTGTCCTGGTTCTCGCTGAGCCCCCGGCTGTTGAGCTCGCGGGCCGCCACCACGTAGTCCTGCGTCTCGCCGTTGACCGTGTACCGGTCGATGTCGAGCTTCTCGGGGAAGCCGTACACGTTGCGGATCTGCTGGCGCGCGGTGAACGTGGCCGACAGGACGTTGGGGTCCAGCAGCCGGGCGTTGGGGATCGTCTCGGTGTCGTTGCGCAGCTCGGCGAGCGCCGCGGCCGGGTCGACCTGCTCGCCGGTCTCCTCCTGGGCGTAGTCGACGTACTCGACGTCGGCCAGGTCGTAGGCCTGGCGGCTCGACTCGATCGCGCGGGCGATGAAGTCGGCCTCGCGCTCGTTGGCGCTGGGCCGGACCACGAACTGCTGCACGATCGCCGGCCAGGCCACGCCGATCACCATGCTGGAGATCAGCAGCAGGACGAGCGCCGCGGCCGGAAGCCGGAAGTTCCTGAGCACGATGTTGGCGAAGAAGGCGACTGCGCAGACGGCCGCGGCGAAGACCAGGATCGTCTTGGCCGGGAGCAGCGCGTTGACGTCGGTGTAGCTGGCGCCGGTGAACAGGTCGCCGCGGTCGGAGAAGACCAGCGCGTAGCGGTCCAGCCAGTAGGCGACGGCCTTGAGCGCCACGAACACACCCAGCAGCACCGACAGCTGCACCATCGCCGCGCCGGTCAGCTTCTGCCCCGGGGTCTGCAGCCGCAGGCCGCCGAACACGTAGTGGGTCAGCAGCGAGCCGATCAGCGCGAGGATGAGGATCGCGAAGCCGAAGCTCAGCAGCAGCCGGTAGAAGGGGTAGTCGAAGACGAAGAAGGAGATGTCCAGGCCGAACTGCGGATCGGTGCGGCCGAAGCCGGTGCTGTTGCGGAACTGCAGCCAGGTTTCCCAGCTGCCCTGCGCGGTGAAGCCGGCGAACAGACCGAGGACGGCGGCGACCGAGGTGAGCACCAGGGTGCGGCGCGGCTCAATCGACTGCCGGTACCGCTCGAGGTTCTGCTGCTCCAGCGACATCGGCCGGAACGTGGGGCGGAACCGGTAGGCGAGGTGGATCGCCAGCGCGGTCAGGCCGCCGGTGGCCACACCGGCCACGGCGAACAGCAGGGCGCGGGTCTGCAGCTCGGTCCAGAAGACCTCGGTGAACCCGGTCTCGTCGAACCACAGGTAGTCGACGTAGACGTTGGTGAGGGTCCCGATGGCCGTGAACAGCACCAGCAGGACGGCGATGGCCCCGATGACCACCTTCGCGCGCCGCGACAGGGTCGGCACGGACACGGGGGGCCGCATGGCCACGAGGGTCTCCTTCAGTCGCGGTCGTGACGCCAGCGCCACGGACGGTGTCGGCCACGGACGGTCGGGCCGACCCGGCTCGGGCCCCCGGGCACCGATCCGGTCGCCCAGACCAACGCTCGGGACCGTGCCGGGTTCCCCGGACGCCCGCTCCGACCGACAGCTTCCCCCAACCGGCGACGCTCGTGTCGCCGGGGCGACGTCAGCAGGACTGCGGGATCCGTCCGGCGCGGAGGTCCTCGAGCGCGGCGAGTGCGTCGTCGAGGTCCGACACCCGGGCGAGGGTGAGCCCCGGCTGCGGGGCGGCGAGGGCGTCGGCGCAGTTGTCGGCCGGGACGAGGAAGAGCTCGGCGCCGATCTCCTCGGCCGCGATCATCTTCAGCTGGATGCCGCCGATCGGGCCGACCTGGCCGTTGGCGTCGATTGTCCCGGTACCGGCCACCGTGGCCCCGCCGGTCAGGTCGGTGTCGCCGACCAGGTCGAGGATGCCGAGGGACAGCATCAGCCCGGCCGAGGGGCCGCCGACGTCCTCGACGGCGATGTCGATGTCGAAGGGTGCCGCGGGCTGCTCGCGGACCAGCACGCCGAGCAGCGAGCCCTCCCCGTCCTCCGCGGCCCGCGTGGTGACCGTCGCCG
>JALYNA010000135.1 GCA_030773455.1 Actinomycetota bacterium | reverse complement strand
GGTCGAGCAGGTGCGGGATGTAGCGGCGGTGGTTGCAGTTGCCCATCTTCACGGTGAGGTTCTTGTTCATCGCCGCGCCGATCGGGAAGCTCGTCGCCTGCGGCGGGTAGACGCCGATGATCCCGATCGTGCCGGCCTTGGCCACGGCTTCCACCGCCCACTGCAGCGCCTGGCTCGGCGCGTCGCCGGGCACCCAGGTGTCGCCGTGCGGGTCCTGCTCCGGGGCCACCTGCGAACGCTCCTGCTCGAACTGCTGCGCCTGCTGTTCTGCGGCCTCGGCCGCCGGCCCGCTCTTCGGCCGCTGGGCGTCGATGCCCACCGCCTCGATGACCCGGTCGACGCCGATGCCGCCGGTCAGCTCCTGGACGACGGCGACCGGGTCCTCGGCGTTGAAGTCGATGGCCTCGGCGCCGCGGGCCCGGGCCTGGTCCAGCCGGCTGGCGACGCCGTCCACCACCAGGACGCGGCCGGCGCCCTGCTGGAACACGCTGGTGACGGCGAACTGCCCGACCGGTCCGGCACCGAGCACCAGGACCGTGTCGCCGTCGCCCACCTCGGCCAGGCGAGCGCCGAACCACGCGGTCGGGTAGATGTCCGACAGCATGATCGCCGCGTCGTCCCCGACTTCCTCGGGCAGCCACACCGGACCGACGTTGGCGTACGGGATGCGGGCGTACTGCGCCTGCAGGCCGTCGACCGGGCCGGTCGTCTGCGGCCCGCCGAAGAAGCAGGTGCCGGCCGTGGGCCCGTTGGGGTTGGCCCGGTCGCACTGGGCGTAGTAGTCGGCGCGGCAGTAGGAGCAGGTGCCGCAGCCGATGGTGGAGGGGATGACCACGCGGTCGCCGGGGCGCAGGTTCCGCACGCCCGGCCCGGTCTCGCGGACGACGCCGACCGCCTCGTGGCCCAGGACCGTGCCCTCGACCATCCCGGACATCGTGCCGCGCACGAAGTGCAGGTCGGTGCCGCAGATGGCGCTCGCGGTGATCTCCACGATCGCGTCGGTGGGGTCCTGGATGGTCGGGTCCGGGACGTCGTCGAGCCGGATGTCGCCGACGCCGTGCCACACGACTGCCTTCACAGGTCCTCCTCGGATCGGTGTTCCGCGGCTGTGCCCTACCCGGTCGCCCGTGACCGAATCAGGGGGACTGCGCCGATCGCCGGGACGTCCGAGGAGGCGGTAGCTTCCTCGCTCCCGGAGACCACCGCGGCACCGACCAGGAGAGACGCCGATGTCCGCTCGCCGCTCGATCTGCTTCTACACCCCGTCGACCGACCCCTCGGGGATGGGCGCGCACATGGTCGACCTGATCGCCGAGTACGCCCCGACGGCCGACGTGGCGCTGATGATGAGACCGACGGTGGGTGGCCGGCGGCTGCTCGACCGCGCCGTCGGGCTGGGCGCCCGCACGGTCGAGCTGCCCTCCCCCCGCGACCCCCGCTTCGCCGGCGTGGTGACCGGCTTCCTCGACGCCCATCCGGCCGACGTCTTCCACTGTCACGTCGGCACCGGCTGCGAGGACTGGGACGGCGTCCGCCTGGCCCGCCGGGCCGGATGCCGGGTGGTCGTGCAGACCCAGCACCTGCCCTTCCTGGTCTCCTCCCCGCGCAAGCGGCGGGCCTACCACCACGTGATCGAGGGGGTCGACCGGCTGACCGCCGTGTCGGAGGGACTGCGCCGCACCTACTCCCGGATCGGCGTCCCACCGGAGCGGTTCGCCACGGTGGCCAACGGCGTGGCCCCGCTCCGCGACCGGATGGACCCGGACGCCGCCCGTGCCGCCCTGGGGCTCGACGCCCGGCAGCCCGTCGTCCTCACCGTCGGCCGGCTGACCCACATGAAGGGCCAGTGCCACCTCGTCGACGCCGTGCCCGGTCTGCTCGCCCGCTTCCCCGACCTCGCCGTCGTCCTCCTCGGGGACGGGCCGCTGCGGGAGGTACTGGAGAAGCGGGCAGCCGGGTCGGGCGTGGGAGGCGCTGTCCGCTTCCCCGGTCACCGGACCGACGCCCGGCAGCTGCTGGCCGCGGCCGACGTCTTCGTGCTGCCCTCCCGGCACGAGGGGATGCCGCTGGTGGCGCTGGAGGCCATGGAGGCCGGACTCCCGGTGGTGGCCACCCGCGTGATCGGCAGCGAGGAGGTCGTCGAGGACGGCGTCACCGGCGCGCTGGTGCCACCCGCGGACCCTGCCGCCCTGGAGGCGGCCCTGGCGAGGCTGCTGGCCGACCCGGACCTCCGGCGCCGCCAGGGGGACGCCGGCCGGCGCCGGTACCTGGCCGGGTTCACGCAGCGACGGATGGCCCGGGACACCGCGGCGGTGTACGAG
>JALYNA010000134.1 GCA_030773455.1 Actinomycetota bacterium | reverse complement strand
TCAGCGCTGCACCTGATCGTCGGCGGCCTGCTCAAACGAGCTTCCGCAGTTCGTCGTCGAGTTCATCACCCAGGACCTGGAGTCGTTCAGCGACCAGATCGCCTGAAGCCGGGAGAACGCGCTGCTGCACGGCGCCGAACAGGCCGCACCCGTCGTCAGCTCGCTGTTCATGCCGCTCGGGCTGCTCGCCGTCGCGCACCTGCCTCGCTTCCGCGCCCCCGTGCTCACCGTGATCGCCACGCCGCTGATCCTCTGGGGGATGTGGGGGTTCAGCATCGTCCTGGCCATGGGCTACGTCCCGGGCACCGTCGCGCCGACGATCCTGCCCGTCGACCGAGCCGTGGCTCTCGACGACCGCCTGAGCAGCCACCCCCGCACGATCAGGACCGCCCTCCTGCAGCACCTAGACGGCAGCTTCCTCGGGTTGGTCCTGCTCAGCGTCCTCGCTGCGGCCACGACGGCCGCCTGGCTGAACGTGGCCGACAGTGGCTTCCGACCCGTGACTAGTACGCCTGCCCGACCCCTCTTTCCGTCGGGGTCGGGTCCGTGTGGTCGGTGCGTGGCACACCCGCCGGGCTCATGCCGGCAGCGCGGGGCTGCAGCGGCACCGTCGCCCGGGCCTGGATCCGCAGCCGCACCGGAGAGTGCGCCGCCGTTCTCAGCCGTCCCTCCCCGTAGCGGACCCCACCCCGCAGGACCCGTGCCCCCAGCGCGAGCCACGAGCACAGACCCCGCTCGAGAACCCACACCGGTGCCCACAGCGGCGCGCTCGGGGGGAAGGCGGTGCGCCCACCGGCGCGTCGACGGCCGAACTCCGCCGCAGCCACGACGGTCGACGCGGCGACGGCCAGCCGGCGGCCGCGGCGTCGGACGACGGCGTCGACGACGAACGGCCATACCAGCAGTGAACCCACCAGCCGCCACGGCTGGGCCAGGTCGTCGTAGGCCTGGCGCACCCGCTGGGACCAGAAGTGGGCCGCGGTCGGGGGACGGCGGGCCACGAACAGGTCGTTCGCCCGGTACTCCCGCGCGCCGTGGGCCCGGGTGGTCCGGACCATCTCCAGGTTCTCGAACAGCACGTCGCCGCTGTACCCGCCCATGGCGAGGAAGGTGCTCCGGCGGATGCCGAAGGTCCCGGGGTAGTCGGCCGAGAGTGCCCGGTTGAGCAACGTGCGTCCGGTGTCCCAGCGGGCGTGCCACGGCTGCGGCCGGAAGACGTTCTGCGGCCGGACCACATCGGCCCGGTCCAGCAGGTCCAGGAGGCGCTCCAGCGCCCGACGGTCGTAGCGCACGTCGTCGTCGGCGATGACGACACGCTCGCTGCGAGCCGCGCGCATCCCGGTGATCACGCCCGCGACCTTCCCGTTGGCCCCGGCGCGGGCCTCCGGACGCAGCTGCCGGACGACGCCCGCCCAGGCCCGTGCGTGGGCCTCGAACCGTTCAGGCGGTGAACCGTCGACGACGGTGACCGGGAGCCAGCAGCTCAGCCGTCGCAGGTAGTCGGTCAGTTCCTCGAGCTCACGGTCGTCGTCCCAGCGGAGTGGGAGGACGTACTCCCCGTCGAGCACCACCGGCGCTCAGGCGGCACGGCGCAGCGGGAGGCCGTCCGATCCGCGCAGTGAGCTCTCCCCCGCCGTCCACGCGGACAGCACGTGCTCCGCGAAGAGCCCTTCCATGGTCAGGGCCGTGGCGGCTCCGAGGAACAGGTCGCCGACGAGGCCGGGCTCGTCCTCGGCGAGCGAGCCGCACAGGTCGTGGGCCGCGATCTGTTCGTGCACGGCGTCGGCCTCGACGTGCTCGTCGAAGAACCACGTGGCGTCACCGTCGAGGCCCAGGCGGCGCATGCCGTTCCCGATGCGCCGGTTGGGGACCGTCGACGTCATCTCGAAGGCCGCCAGATGACCGACCACGGCTCCGCGCAGACGGCGGTGGAGGCCGAAGAGGGACATCGCGTTGACCGCTGCCAGGGTCACCGCCGGAACGAGGTCGAGGTAGGCGTTCGGCGCGTCGTCGAGGTCCATGGCCCGCATCGCGCGGGCGAACAGCACCGAGTGCATCCGTTCCGGTCGTCCCCCTCCGTACTCGTCCACCTGCACCTCGACCAGGGCGGCCTTGGCGCGCCCGGACAACCTCGGGATCGCCCAGGTGTGCGGGTCGGCCTCCTTCAGCTCGTAGACCGAGCGGTGCACGAGGAACTCGCGGAACTGCTCGGGCGTGGCGCGGGTCTCCAGGAAGCGCGAGGACGACGGCGAGTCGTCGGCGGCGACGAGCGCCACGAGCGCCTCGGTCACGGCGGGCGCGGACGGCTCGGGCAGGGGCGGGACCGGCACCCGCGAACGCAGGGCCGCCTCGACGACCTCCTCGAGCACTGCCCGGACCGCGAGCAGGTCGGGCGCCCACTCCCAGTCCGGGTGCACGCCGTCGAATCCGGAGTAGTGCAGCTCGTAGAGGACGTACAGGCAGAGGTGCAGGTCGTCGTGCACGAGGGCATCGCGAGCAGGGACCGCGGCGACCATCTCCCGGGCGCGGTCCTCGAACCCGGGCAGCCGTTGGGGAGGGCGGCGGAGGTCGGACACCAGCCGCTCGCTCAGCGGGCCACGGGGTATGGGCAGTCGCACGTGCTCCTCCGTCGTCCACGGCGGCGACTGTGGGGCGCTGCCCGCCCCGACGCGGTCGCCGGCTCCCCGGCTGGCCAGCGGCCGGGTCGGGTAGGGCCACCGAGTGTCTCCGGTTCACCGGTCCTTGCGGTAGACGGAGACGTACGCGGCGCTGTCATCGGTGAACGGCCTCCGACCCCAGTCCTGCCACCGGACCTCGAGGTGCATGCCCGCCAGGCGCGCCATGAGGTCGAGCTCCGCCGGCCAGACGTACCGGTGGTTCATGGGCAGCAGCCGCACCCCCTCCCCCGTGAAGGCGAGCCTCGCCGTGTTCATGCGCTGGTCGGCCGGCCGCAGTTCCGCGACGTCGATGAGGACCTGCCTCTCCCCGACCTCATGCACCCGCACCGCCCGCCGACGGTGGAAGGCCGCGACGTCGGGCACCCAGTTCTCCACGACGAAGGCCCCGCCCGGCTCCAGGTGCGCGGCGGCGTTCCGGAACGTCTCCACCTGGGCTTCCTGGGACGGCAGGGCGTTGATCGTGTTGAAGGCCAGCACGACGAGGGTATAGCTGCGGCCCATGACCGTTGCGGAGAAGTCC
This sequence comes from Actinomycetota bacterium, assembly GCA_030773455.1. Taxonomy (GTDB): domain Bacteria; phylum Actinomycetota; class Actinomycetes; order Mycobacteriales; family Geodermatophilaceae; genus Geodermatophilus. The sequence continues at coordinate 1,333 of JALYNA010000134.1, read as the reverse complement.
CCGACCTCGACCCGCAGATCCTCACCCCCCGGCTTCCCGCGCAGCTGGGCCACCATCTCCGGCGACCCGTCGATGCCGTCGACGGCCACGCCCGTCGCCGCGAGGGGAATGGCGATTCGGCCCGTGCCGATGCCGAACTCCAGCACGGCGCCGCCGTCGGCGAGTTCGGCGAGGCACCGCACGGCCTCGTCCGGGGACAAGTCCGCGTAGACGTCGTCGTAGACGGAGGCGAAGTGGCCCCCGTACTCGGCAGGATCAAAGTCGAGGGCCATACCGCTCTCTACCCCCTGGACGATCGGCACGATGCACGGCCGGGTCTCGCGTGGGACCCGTTGGGTATCCCGTCGACGTGACCAGCTACGTCGACGTGACCGTGCCCCTGGTGCCCGGCCTGGTGCCCCTGTACCCGGGCGACACGGACCTCTCGGTCCGGCGCGAGCAGCGCCGGGCGCAGGGCGACCCCGCGAACGTGTCGTCGATGACCTGCTCGCTGCACTGCGGGACCCACGTCGACGCGCCCGTGCACTTCTTTGACGGGCAGCCCGGTGTCGACACCGTCCCGATCGAGACGCTGCTCGGCCCGGCGTGGGTCACGGACGCCACCGGCCTGGACGGCGACATCGACGCTGCGGCCCTGCGCCGCCTCGCCATCCCGGACGAGGCGACGCGGATTCTGTTCAAGACGTCGAACTCGGCACTGTGGAACGCCCCGAGGTTCGTCGAGGAGTTCGTCACGGTGACACCAGACGCGGCGACCGCGCTGACCGAGCGCGGAGTCCGGCTCGTCGGCATCGACTACCTGTCCATCGCCTCCTACCAGGACCCGGCACCCACCCACGAGGCGTTCCTGCGGGCCGGCGTCACCATCCTCGAGACGCTGGACCTGCGGGCGGTCGAGCCCGGTTGGTGGACCCTCACCTGCCTGCCGCTGCGCATCCCAGGCGCCGACGGCGCTCCCGCGCGGGCCGTGCTGAGCAAGCTCGCTTCGCACGGTGACGCGCTCCGGGCACGGTCCTGCTGAGGGCCGTTCCGAGCATCCTGCGCGCCGCCGGACCCGTCCCTCCGCCGCGATCACCTCCTCGGTGGAGTCTCGCGGCCGGGCCGGATAGCGTCGCCGCCGCAGGGTAGGGCTGGCCCATGCCGGAGCCGCCGCGCCTGCCCGACGAGATGCTCCTCCGCTACACGGACGTGCCGGAGGGACGCATCCGCACCCGTGTGCTCGGCCGGCGGCAGCCGGACGCCCTCCCAGTCGTCGTGGTCCAGGGGATGGCGGTCTCCGACTACCTGCTGCCCGCGTGCGCAGCGCTGGGCTCGTGGACCGAGGTGCACCTGT
>JALYNA010000133.1 GCA_030773455.1 Actinomycetota bacterium | reverse complement strand
GTCGCCGGCCCGGCCGAGGCCGTCGACCACCGGCCCCATGACGAGCGGGCCGGGGCCGAACTCGTCGCTGACCCGCTCGGTGGCCGACCTCAGGTCGGGAGACCCGCCCAGGACGACGACCAGCTGGTTGGCGTGCACCCCGACGAGGGCCTCGCTGCCCACCTGCCGCGCCGCCCGACGGGTGGCGCCGTGCACGTCGCCGTCCGGCGGGGCCGTGCCGACCAGCACGGTCACCGGGCTCGTCGCCGCCCAGCCCAGCGCCGAGGCGCGGCCGGAGAGGTCCTCGGAGCGCTCCCCGCGGACGAGGGCGTCGACGAGCAGGGCCTCCAGCCGGGCGTCCCAGGCCCCGCGGCTCTCGGCGAAGGTGGCGTAGACCTGCGCGGTGGCGAAGGCGACCTCGCGGCTGTACTGCAGCACCGCCAGCCGCAGCACGTCGACGTCCCCCGGCTCGGCGACGGTCCCGACGAAGTCGTCCATCACCTCGACGGTCACCCGGACCAGGTCGACGGTGTGCTTGAGCGGGACGACGCGGGCCAGCTCGCGCGGCGCGGCGCCGAAGACCTCGCCGGTGAGCCGCGGCGGGCGGTCTGGGCTGCGGCACCACTCGACGAAGGAGGCCAGCCCCGCCTGCGCCACGAGCATCACCCAGGAGCGCTGGTCGGCGGGCATGGTGCGGAACCAGGGCAGCTCGTCGTCCATCCGGGCGACGGCGCGGGTGGCCAGCGACCCGGACGCGCGCTCTAGCCGCCGCAGCGTGGCTGCGGACGGCGGGGTGCGGCTTCCCCGGTCGGACACAGCGGCCAGCGTGGCACGGGAGCCGCCGTCAGGGAGAGTGGGGGAGTGGACGTGCTCCAGCGGGACCCCCGGCGGACGACGGCCCGGCGGGCGCTCGCCGCGGCGGGGGCGGGGCTCGTCGTCCTGCTCTCGCTGGGCGCCGGGGTGCTCATCGGCTGGGCGCCGCAGGTCCGGCTCGACCAGGCGGTCAGCCGCGCCCTCTACGCCGGCGACGACCGCTCCGCCGTCACCGGCGCGCTGCTGGAGGTGCTGACCGTCCCCGGCGTCACCTGGTTCCGGGTGCTGGTCTTGTTGCCCGTGCTGTTCTGGCTGGGCACCCGCAGGGCGTGGCGGACGGCGGGCTGGGTGGTCACCGCGAACGTGCTGGTCGGCCCGCTCACCGTCCTGCTCAAGGAGACCGTCGGCCGGGTGCGTCCCGCGTTCGAGAACGGTGGCGCGACCTACGAGGGCCTGAGCTTCCCGAGCGGGCACTCCTCCGGCATCGCCACCATCGTCACCGTCGCCGTGGTCCTGGCCTGGCCGTGGCTGACCGTCCGTCAGCGCCGGCTCGCCGTCGCCGCCGGGGCCGCCCTCGTCGTCCTCGTCGGGCTGACCCGGATGTGGCTGGGCGTGCACTTCCTCTCCGACGTCGTCGGCGGCTGGGCACTGGGCCTGGCGTGGACGCTGCTGGTGGCCTACGCCTTCGACGCGCTCCCCGGCGGCCGTGCCGCCCTGCCACCCGTGTCGCGGACATGACCGGGCTGGTCTCCGCCGTGCTGGTCGAGCCGGACGACGGCTCGCTCGGCCCGCTGCTCCGGGTCGCCGACGACCGCCTGGCGCCCGGCAGCGGCTACGGGCGGCACCCGCACCGCGCGGTCGACGTCGTCGCGGTCGTGCTCGCCGGGACGCTGCGGCACGCGTGGGGGAGCGGCGCGGTGCTCTCCTCCGGGGACGTCGCCGTCCTGTGCGCCGGGACCGGCCTGGAGCACGACGAGGTCGCCGGAGACGACGGCGCGCGCGTGCTGCAGACCTACCTGCGCAGCGCCCGCCCCGGGGACGCCGCCGCGCACCAGGTGCACCGGACCGCGTCCGGCTGGGTGACCCTCGACCGCCCCGACGCCCGGCTCTGGACCGCCGCGGTGCCGGACGGGGGGACCGCCGCGGCCCCTCCCGGGCTGCTCGTGCTGGCCGGCCCCGACGGCTGCCGGGTCGAGCGGCAGGACGGCGGAGCGGTGCGCGGCCCGGCCACCGCGGTGGTGTGGCAACTGGACGCGGCCCGGCCGGCCTGGGCCGCGGACTGAAAGGACCCCGTCCTCCCACTGCAGTTGATCATCGTCCGCGTACACGAGGGGACGGCGGATCGTCCGCGGTGTCGAGCACACCGCCGATGATCAATCGGCCTCCGTGGCGCTCGGGTGCGCGAGCCGCGGGCGGGCTGGGGGAGAGTGGCGGCATGCCCAGCCCCGCCGCCGACCTGCTGGCCGCCGCCCGTGCCGACGCCGACCGCACCGTGGACCTGCGCCGCCGGCTGCACCGGGCCCCGGAGATCGGGCTGCACCTGCCCCGCACCCAGGCCACCGTGCTCGAGGAGCTCGCCACGCTGCCCGTGGAGGTGACGGTCGGGACGAGCACCACCTCGGTGGTGGGCGTGCTGCGCGGCGCCCTCCCCGGCCCCACCTACCTGCTGCGTGCCGACATGGATGCGCTGCCGGTGCACGAGGACACCGGGCTGCCGTTCGCCTCCGAGGTGCCCGGCGCGATGCACGCCTGTGGGCACGACGTGCACACCGCGATGCTGCTGGGCGCCACGCGGCTGCTGGCCGAGCGCCGCGACGAGCTGGCCGGTCAGGTCGTGCTCATGCTGCAACCCGGGGAGGAGGGCTTCCACGGCGCCCGCTACATGCTGGAGGAGGGCCTGCTGGACGCCGTCCCGGAGGCGCCGGTGGCCGGCGCGTTCGCGCTGCACGTCTTCGCCAACCAGGCCAGCGGGGTGGTGAGCGTGCGGCCGGGCCCGATGATGGCCGCCGCCGACCACTGGGAGGTCACCGTCCGCGGCCGCGGCGGGCACGCCTCGATGCCGCACGCCGCTGCCGACCCGGTGCCGGTCGCCGCGGAGATCGTCTTGGCGCTGCAGGCGATGGTCACCCGCCGCGCTCCCGTCTTCGATCCCGCCGTCCTGACGGTGGCGCAGCTGACGGCGGGGTCGACCGACAACGTCATCCCCGACACCGCCTACCTGCAGGGCACCATCCGCACCCTCTCGCCCGAGCGGCGGGCCGACGTCGTCGCCTCGCTGCGGCGGGTGGCCACGCACGTGGCCGCCGCGCACGACATGGCGGCCGACGTCGTGCACGAGCAGGGCTATCCGGTCACCACCAATGACCCGGGCGTGGCGGCCGAGGTGCTCGAGGTGGCGGCCGGGCTGTTCGGCCGGGAGTGGGCCGTCACGGCCGCCGAGCCGCTCATGGGTGCGGAGGACTTCGCCTACGTGCTGCAGCGGGTGCCCGGCGCGATGGCCTTCCTGGGCGCCTGCCCACCAGGGGCAGAGCCGGAGACGGCCGCGGGCAACCACTCGAACCTCGTCGTGTTCGACGAGGCGGTGCTGCCGGCCGGGGCCGCCCTGTACGCCGCGATGGCGCTGGAGGCCCTGGCCGGCTGACGGCGCCGCTTGTGCACGGCCGTGCACCGGCGGCACCGTCCGGCCCCAAGGAGGGGACCCAGGATGGGTCCTTCCTCAGGTGGCCGGGTGCGGGTCCGGCCGCTCGTCCGTCGGCGCCGCCTGCACGTCGCGCACCTGGTACTTCTCCACGGCCTGGCGGACGATGTCCCGGTCGACCTCGCCCCGCTGGGCCAGCGAGGCCAGCACTCGGACGACGACCGACTCGACGTCGACGTGGAAGTGCCGGCGCAGCGCCGGGCGGGTGTCGGACAGGCCGAAGCCGTCGGTGCCCAGCGTCGCCATCCCGCCGGGGACGTACGGCGCGATGAGGTCGGGCGCCGCGCGCATCCAGTCCGACACCGCCACGACCGGGCCGGGGGCGTCCTGCAGCCGCTGGGTCACGTACGGGACCTGCGGCTCGTCCTCCGGGTGCAGCAGGTTGCGCTCCTCGGCCGCGTCGGCCTGCCGACGCAGCTCGGTCCACGACGTCACCGACCACACGTCGGCCGAGACGCCCCAGTCGTCGGCCAGCAGCTCCTGCGCCCGCAGGGCCCACGGCACCGCGACGCCGGAGGCGAGCACCTGCGCCTTGGGTGGCTGGGTCCCGTTGAGCTCGCCCTGCCCCTCGGCGTAGCGGTACATGCCCGCGAGCAGGCCCTGCAGGTCCAGGTTCTCCGGCTCGGCCGGCTGGTGGAACGGCTCGTTGTAGACCGTCAGGTAGTACATGACGTCGGGCGAGCGATGGCCGCCCAGCGGAGCCCCCGGGTCGTCGCCGTACATGCGCAGCAGGGCGTCCTTGGTGATGTGCCCGACCTCGTAGGAGAACGCCGGGTCGTAGCAGACCACCGCGGGGTTGGTGTGGGCGAGCAGCAGCGAGTGCCCGTCCTCGTGCTGCAGGCCCTCGCCGTTGAGCGTCGTCCGCCCGGCGGTGGCGCCGAGGAGGAACCCGCGGGTCATCTGGTCGGCGGCCGCCCAGAAGGCGTCGCCGGTCCGCTGGAACCCGAACATCGAGTAGAAGATGTAGATCGGGATCATCGGCTCGCCGTGCGTGGAGTACGACGTGCCGACGGCGGTGAACGACGCCGCGGAGCCGGCCTCGTTGATGCCCTCGTGCAGGATCTGCCCCTGCTCGGACTCCTTGTAGGCCAGCATCAGCTCGCGGTCGACCGCGGTGTAGCGCTGGCCGTGCGGCGAGTAGATCTTCTGCGTGGGGAACAGGGAGTCCATCCCGAACGTCCGCGCCTCGTCCGGGATGATCGGCACGAACCGCGGGCCGAGCTCGGCGTCCTTGAGCAGTTCCTTGAGCAGGCGGACGAAGGCCATCGTCGTCGCCACCTCCTGCTTGCCGGAGCCGCGGCGCAGGACGTCGAGGGCTTTGTCCTCCGGCGCCTTGAGCGACTTGAACTCCGCCCGGCGGCGCGGCACCGCCCCGCCCAGGGCCCGCCGCCGCTCGAGCATGTACTGCATCTCGTCGGAGTTCGGGTCGGGCTTGTAGTAGGGCGGCAGCGTCTTGTCCAGCGCCTCGTCGGGGATCGGCAGGTAGAGCCGGTCGCGGAAGGCGGCGAGGTCCTCCGCGGTCAGCTTCTTCATCTGGTGGGTGGAGTTGCGGCCCTCGAAGTGGCTGCCCAGCGTCCAGCCCTTGATCGTCTTGGCCAGGATGACCGTCGGCTGGCCCTTGTGCTCCACCGCCGCCTTGAACGCCGAGTAGACCTTGCGGTAGTCGTGCCCGCCGCGGGAGAGGTTCCAGATCTCCTTGTCGCTCATGTTCTCCACGAGCTTGCGGGTGCGCGGGTCACGGCCGAAGAAGTGCTCGCGGACGTAGGCGCCGTCCTCGGCCTTGTAGGTCTGGTAGTCCCCGTCGGGCGTCTGGTTCATCAGGTTGACCAGGGCGCCGTCGCGGTCGGCGGCCAGCAGCGCGTCCCACTCCCGGCCCCAGATCACCTTGATGACGTTCCAGCCGGCGCCGCGGAAGAACGACTCCAGCTCCTGGATGACCTTGCCGTTGCCGCGGACCGGTCCGTCGAGCCGCTGCAGGTTGCAGTTGACGACGAAGGTGAGGTTGTCCAGCTCCTCCCGCGCGGCCAGGCCGATGGCGCCGAGCGACTCCGGCTCGTCCATCTCGCCGTCGCCGAGGAAGGCCCACACGTTCTGGTCGGAGGTGTCCTTGATGCCGCGCGCCTGCAGGTAGCGGTTGAACCGCGCCTGGTAGATCGCGTTGATCGGGCCCAGGCCCATCGAGACGGTCGGGAACTCCCAGAACTCGGGCATCAGCCGCGGGTGCGGGTAGGACGACAGCCCGCCACCCGGGTGGCTGACCTCCTGGCGGAAGCCGTCGAGCCGCCGCTCGTCGAGCCGGCCCTCGAGGAACGCGCGCGCGTAGATGCCGGGGGAGGCGTGCCCCTGGAACCAGATCTGGTCGCCGCCGCCGGGGTGGTCCTTGCCGCGGAAGAAGTGGTTGAAGCCGACCTCGTAGAGGGACGCCGAGGAGGCGTAGGAGGAGATGTGCCCGCCGACGGCGATCCCCGGGCGCTGCGCCCGGTGGACCATGATCGCGGCGTTCCAGCGGATATAGGCGCGGATCCGGCGCTCGACGTGCTCGTCGCCCGGGAACCACGGCTCCCGCTCCGGGGGGATGGTGTTGATGTAGTCGGTGCTGCGCAGGCCGGGGACCCCCACCTGCTGCTCGCGGCTGCGCTCCAGCATGCGGAGCATGAGGTAGCGGGCGCGGCCCCGACCGGCGTGGTCGACGACCGCGTCCAGCGATTCCAGCCACTCGCCGGTCTCGTCGGGGTCGGTGTCGACCAGCTGGCTGGGGAGCCCGTCGGTGATGACCGCGCGGGCCGGTCCGGTTTCGTTGCCGGCGTCGCGGGTGGGATCGCCACCCGGCTGCTGCGGAGCGCTCATGCGCACATCGTCCACCGTGGGTGGGGTGCGCGTCACGCCTGGGGCCCGTCTGGCGGGACGACGGCGGGTCGGGGACCGCATTTCGACCGCTTGCACCTGACCAGGCATGCCCTACGCTTCCGCCATCACCGGCCGCGGCCCCGGAGGACCCGGGGCGGCGGGCCCGGTGCGGACGGGGAGGGGTGGCATGGCCGGGCTGCGGGGGAGTGCTCCCGCTGGTCGTGTCCTGCTCCGCCGCCGGCCGCCGCACCTGGCGCTCCCGGCCGCGCGTCCCACTCCCACGACACCCCGCCGGCGCGGGCACGTCCGTGCCCCCCGGTCAGCAGCATCGGAACCCATGGAGGAACAGCAGGGATGAGCGTCGACTCGGGCACCGCCGGCATGGCGGCCCGGCTGGGCATCAAGCCGGGCATGGTCGTGCAGGAGCTCGGCTGGGACGAGGACGCCGACGAGGACCTGCGTGACGCCGTCGTCGACCTCTCGGGTGGCGAGATGGTCGACGAGGACACCGATGAGGTGGCCGACGTCGTCCTCATGTGGTGGCGCGAGGACGACGGCGACCTCGTCGACGCCCTGGTGGACGCGATCGGCTCGCTGGCCGACGACGGCGTCGTGTGGCTGCTCGTGCCCAAGTCGGGTC
>JALYNA010000132.1 GCA_030773455.1 Actinomycetota bacterium | reverse complement strand
CGGCGGCACCGCGGACGGCCGCGGCGGCCTCGGCGGGCAGCGCGCCGAGCCCGGCCACCGGGGCGCCGCTGTCGATGCGCGCCACCGAATGGTCCCCCACCCGGACGCGCCGCTTCACCGCCGTCCCCCCGGTCGCCGGGATCTCCACCAGCCGCACCCGGCCGGCCAGCAGCGCGCGCAGCCGGCCGGCGTCCTCGTCGTCGGCCATCGGGGCGACCAGCACGACCTCCCGGCGGGTGGCCCGGGCCGCGATCACGGCCGCCAGAGCCGCGCCGCCGGGGCGCTCCCGGGTCTCGACGTCCTCGACCACGGGCACCGGCGCGTCCGGCGTGAGCCGGGACGCCGTGCCGACCAGGTCGACGTCGAGCAGGGCGTCGCCGACGACGACGATCGTTCGCCCGCCCACCCTGCTCACTGGGCCACCCCGAGCCGGGTCTGCGGCACCCGGGCCGGTTCGGCGAGCACCGCCGCGTCGAAGGCCGCGCACACCAGGTGCAGCGCGACCAGGTGGCACTCCTGCACCGTCGCCGTCCACGGGGAGTCGATGCAGACCGCGTCGTCAGCCGCCGCCGCCAGCGGGTTGGGCGCCGGGCCGGTCATCGCCAGCACGGTGACGCCGCACTCGCGGGCCCGGCGGGCGGCGGCGACGGCGTTGGGGCTGCGGCCGGACGTCGACAGCAGCACCAGCACGTCCCCGGCCCGCCCGTGCGCCTCGACCTGGCGGGCGAACAGCTCGTCGGCCGGGTAGTCGTTGGCGATCGCGGTCAGCGACGAGGTCTCGGCGGTCAGGCAGATCGCGGAGAACGGCGGTCGGTCGGCCCGGTAGCGGCCCACCAGCTCGGCGGTCAGGTGCTGGGCCTGGGCCGCGCTTCCGCCGTTGCCAGCCGCGAGCAGCCGGCCGCGCGACTCCCCGCACAGCACGTCGGCGATCAGCCGGCCCCAGCGGTCGAGCGCGTCCAGCTGGCCGTTCAGCGACCCGAGCGCGGCGGTCAACGACGCGACGTGGTCGGCACCGGTGAGGTGGCTGCAGGTGTCCGGGGACACCACCTCGCTGGCGGAGTGAGGGCTCACGCTCATCGGGCGACCTCCACGGGACGGCGGCTGGCCAGGACCTGCCGGTAGACGGACTCGGTGTCGGCGACCACGCGGGCCCACCGGTAGCGGTTCCGGGCCCGGCGCACGCCGGCCGCACCGTAGGCGGCGCGGCGGGCGTCGTCGGCCAGCAGCTCTACGAGCACCTCGCCGAGCCGGGCCGGGTCCCGCGGCGGGACCAGGTCGCCGGTGACCCCGTCGGCCACGGAGTCCTGCAGGCCGCCGACGGCGGTGGCCACCACCGGCCGGCCGCAGGCCATGGCCTCCAGGGGCGTGATGCCGAACGGCTCGTACCAGGGCACGGCGAGCACGACGTCGGCCGAGCGGATCCACGCCGGGACGTCGGCCCGCGCCACCGCGCCGGTGAACACCAGCCGGTCGGCGGCGCCCAGCGAGGCGGCGACCGCGCGCAGCCGGCGCACCTCGGGGTCGTCGTCCTGCCGCGCGACCGGCGGCCCGCCGACGACGACCAGCTCGGCGTCGGGGACGGCGGCCAGCGCGCGGACGGCGTCCTCCTGCCCCTTGCGCTCCACCAGCCGGCCGAGTACCAGCAGCCGTTTCCGGTCCCCCCGCGGCGCGGCCGGGCCGCGCGGGGTGAAGACGCTGGTGTCCACACCGCACGGCACGACGGAGACCCGGTCGCCGTCCAGTCCCAGCCGGCGCAGCTCGAAGACCTCGTCGGAGCAGGTGGCGACGACGTGGGAGACCGTGCGGCACAGGGACCGCTCCAGGTCGACGCGCTGCGGCGGCGAGGTGTCGGCGGTGCCCTGGTGGCGGCGCTTGACCGAGCCGAGCGCGTGGAAGGTCTGCACGACCGGGATCGGCCCGGCGGCGGCGACCGCGGCCAGCCCGCTCATCCAGAAGTGCGCGTGGACCACGTCCGGCGGACGCTGCGCCCACTCCCGGCGCAGCACCGAGGCGAACTCGGGCATGTGCCGCAGCAGGTCGTCCTTGGGCAGCACCCGGACCGGCCCCGCGGTCACGTGCGCGACGTCGTAGCCGTCGACGGTGGGCACGCGGTCGGGTGCGTCGGGGTCCTCCCGGCGGGTGTGCACGGTCACCTCGTGCCCGCGCCGGGCCAGGCCCGCGGCCAGGGCGGCGACGTGCACGTTCTGCCCGCCGGCGTCCACGCCGCCGATGGTGGCGAGCGGGCTGGCGTGCTCGCTGACCAGGTCGACCTTCACCGAGTCACCTCGCAACGGGTCGGCCCCACCGTGCTGGGCGAGACGGGTACGGAGGTCCTCATCGCGTCACCTCACCGAGGAGTTGGTCCCAGTCGGAGAGGAATCGGGGAAGCCCGTACCGCTCCAGCGCGGCGGCGCGGGCCGCCTTGCCGGCCAGCCGGGCGGCGTCCTCGTCGTGCAGGTAGGTGCGGACGGCGTTCCACAGGACGCCGGGCCGGGTGGAGATGACACCGGCGTCGGCCGGCACCGCCTCGACCACCTCGGTCGTGGCCAGGGCGACCACCGGCATGCCCAGGTGCATCGCCTCGAGCAGGGAGAGCCCGAGGGAGGTCCAGCGGACCGGATGCACGTAGACCCGGCGGCGGGCCAGCTCGGTGTGCATCGCAGCCTGTGGTGGGTCGTCGTGCAGCGCGACCCGGTCCGGGTCCAGGCCGTAGCGCTCGTGCAGACCGGCGAGCCCCATGCCGAAGACGTCGACCGGCGCGACGGCGACCAGCCCGGGGAGCAGGTCGGCGCCCACCGTGCGGCCGCGGCGGACCGGCTCGTTGGTGACGACCGCGGCGCGGGCCAGCTCGCCGGTCCAGCGCTCACCGGGGTCGACGATGCCGTGCTCGATGACCGTCGTCGGCGCGCGGCCGTTGTCGTAGAAGAGCCGGTTGAAGTGCGTGACGTGGGCGATCGGGATGTCGGCGCGGTCGGCCAGCGGGTGCCGGGTGTGCGGTACCGGCCCGTCACCGGGCTCCAGGCCGGGCGCGTTGTGCTCTAGGAAGACCGCCGGCAGGTCACGGCCGGGCTCTCGGCCCAGCCACTCGCGCACCAGCTCCAGGTCGCGGGTCCGCTGCAGGACGACGACGCCGACGTCCTCGCAGTACAGCTGCTCGGGGGTCACCTCGCGGGCCGACGCCGGCCAGTCCCAGGTGCGGGCGCGGCCCAGCCCGTCGACGCCGCGATCGGGGGTCACCGGCAGCAGGTACTCGTGCCGCCCCTGGACGAACGCCGTCGTCCACGAGCCGTGCACGTGCCACAGCAGGACCTTCACGCGGTCATCACCTTCCCGACGGCAGCGACCACGTCTGCTGCGGTTACGGACGACAGGCAGGGGTGGCCGGGCACCGGGCACTCGCGCGACCGGGTGAGCCGGCAGGGGGCGTCCTGGTCGCCGAGCAGGACGGTGGGCACGCCGTACGGCGCCCACCGCTCGGCCGGCACGACCGGGGAGAACAGCGAGACCACCGGCGTCCCGACGGCGGCGGCCAGGTGTGCCGGGCCGGTGTTGCCGACGACGACCGCCGCGGCGCCGTCCAGCAGTGCCGCCAGCTCGGCCAGGCTCAGCGCACCGCCGAGGTCGACGCCGCGGGCGCCGGCGACGGCCGCTGTGAGTGCACGCTCCCCCGGCCCGCCGGTGACCAGCACCCGGTGGCCGGCGTCGGCCAGCGCCTCGACCGCCTCCGCGCAGCGGGGCGCGGGCCAGGCCCGGGCGGGCACCGACGCGCCGGGGTGGATGACGACATAGCCGGGTTCGTGCGCGACCGGGGGCAGGGGACGGCGCACGTCGAGCCGGCCGTCGTCGCCGGCCGGCAGGTCGAAGCCCGCGGCGCGGGCGAGGGACAGGGCCCGCTCGGGCTCGGGCAGGTCGTCGTCCACCCGGTGGCGGACGTCGAGCAGCGACCCGGGGTAGTCGACGCTGATCGCGGACACCCGCGGGACGCCGGCGGTGCGCAGCACCAGTGCCAGGGGCAGGGGTGACTGGTGGAAGGACGTGGAGATCAGCGCCTCGTCGGGGGCGAGCTCACGGACCCGGTCGGTCAGCGCGGCCAGGTCGGCGGCGTCCACCGGTGGCGGGTCGCCGAGGATCCACGGGCAGGACCAGGTCTCCACCTCATCGACGCCGGGCAGCAGCCGGGCCGCCTCGGCACCGGCCGGGCCGGCGAGGAAGACGACGCGGTCGGCGCCCGCCGCCACGGCGCGCACCAGCGGCCCCTGGACCAGGACGTCGCCGACCGAGTCCAGCCGGGCGACGAGGACGGTGCGGCGGGGTCCGGGTTCGCGGGCCATCACCAACAGCCCGCCAGGACGAGCTCGACCGCCTCGGTCAGCGTGGCCGCGCGGCGGGGCGCCGCCTCCACCTCGGCCCGCCGGGTGACCGGCGTGGGCACGAGGACGCCCGAGGCGCCAGCGGCGGCTGCGGCCTCGACGTCGGCGCCGATGTCGCCGATGACCACGCAGCGCGCGGGGTCGACGTCCAGCTCGGCGCAGGCGGCCTTGACCATCCCGGGCGCGGGCTTGCGGCAGCTACAGCCGTCGTCCGGCCCGTGCGGGCACACCTGCACCGTCTCGAACGGGCCGAGCAGCTCGTCGAGCCGGGCCATGCAGGCGTCGACCTGCGCAGGGGTGATCAGCCCGCGGGCGACGCCGGACTGGTTGCTCACCACGCCGACCCGGACGCCGCGAGCGCGCAGCGCGTCGACGGCCTCCCGGGCCCCGGGCACGGGCTTCACGAACTCCGGGTCCCCGTTGTACGGGTAGTCGCGCACCAGGGTGCCGTCGCGGTCGAACAGCACCAGGTCGGGCAGCCCCCGCCACGGCCGCACCCGCCGGTGCCGCACGGCGCCACGCAGGAAGTGCCAGGTGGCCAGCGGCGGGATCAGGGCGCTGGTGGCGAGCATCGTGCCGACCTCCGCGCGGTCGCGCGGGCCGGGAGCGATCCGCGCCCAGGCGAACTCCCCGGTGCCGGCCGCCCAGGCGAGAGCGGCGGCCAGCGCGGCGC
>JALYNA010000131.1 GCA_030773455.1 Actinomycetota bacterium | reverse complement strand
GACTCGTTGAACCGGAAGTTGTTCACCGCGCCGGTCACCTCGCCGCCCTCGACGAGGAAGACGCCGTCGCGGGTGAGCCCGGTGAGCAGCAGCGTCTGCGGGTCGACCTCGCGGATGTACCAGAGCGTGGTCAGCAGCAGGCCGCGGTCGGTGGCGGCGACCATCTCGTCGAGGGACGCCGTGGCGCCGGGCTGCTCGAGGATCAGGTTGTCGACGGTGGCGGTGGCCGGTGCGGTGCTCTTCAGCGCCCAGGCCCGCGGCCGGATCAGGTTGGTCAGCACGCCGCCGGAGATCCACTCGACCGCCGGCGTCGCCATGCCGTTGTCGAACACCGAGGCCGACCCCGACGAGCCGCTCACCACCTGGAACGGGCAGGCCTCCAGGCCCGGCTCGAACGGGTCGCTGCGCAGCGTCAGGGGCAGCGCGGCCAGCCGCTCGCCGATGCGGTTGCCGCCGCCGGCCTTGGCGTAGACGTTGCGGCCCTCGTCGGCGTCGCGGGCCTCCATCGTCCAGTGGGCGTAGACCATCAGGTCGCTCACCGCCGAGGGCGGCAGCAGCGTCTCGTAGCGCCCGGCGGGCAGCTCGACCCGGCGCTGCGACCAGCCGAGCCCGCGCTGCACGTCAGCGACCAGCCCGGCCACCGACACGTCGGCGAAGTCACGGGTGCCGACGCCGGCCCACACCGAGCGGCTCAGGTCGCCGCTCTTGCCGTTGAGCTCCACCCGGCCGCTCGGCTGGTCGTGCCGCAGCCGCAGCCCGGTCGACGTCCCGAGGTAGGTGGTGGTCATGCCGTGCTCGGCGTAGCCGAACAGCAGCTCGCCGCGGTCGCGGGCGCCGCCGAAGGCCTCCCCCAGCGCGGGCGCGAAGTCGCGGAAGACGCCGATCGAGGTCTCCGCGGGGTCGGCGTCCCAGTCTCCCGCGCCCGGCGGCGTCTCGCTGACCAGCGGAACGGCGTCCTCGGCCGGGCCGGCGTCCCGCGCGGCCTGCTCGCTGGCCGCCACCAGCTCCTCGACGTCCGGGCTGCCGGTGCGCGCCACCGTGCCGGCCGCCATCCCGGCGCCGCCGTCGACGAAGGAGACGACGACGACCTGCCGGGAGCGCATCGCCCCGTTGGTGGTCAGGCTGTTGTTCGCCCAGCGGAGGTTGGCCTCCGAGCTCTCCACGACGAAGGCGACCTGCCCGTCGGCCGTGGAAGCGGCCAGCGCCTTCTCGACGACGTCCTGCGGACGCAGCCAACTCATCGCCCGGCCTCCTGCACCGTGTTCAGGATGTTCACGTCCTCGAAGAGGGCCACCGGGCAGCCGTGGCTGACCGGGGCGACCTGTCCGGGCTGGGCCTTGCCGCAGTTGAAGGCGCCCCCGAGCAGGTACGTCTGCGGGCCGCCGACGACGCGCAGCGAGCCCCAGAAGTCCGTCGTCGTCGCCTGGTAGGCCACGTCGCGGAGCTGGCCGGCGAGCCTCCCGCCCTCGATCCGGTAGAAACGCTGGCCGGTGAACTGGAAGTTGTACCGCTGCATGTCGATCGACCAGCTCTTGTCACCGACGACGTAGATGCCGCGGTCGACGCCGGCGATGACGTCGGCGGTGGAGGGGCCGTCGGGCGCGGGCTGCAGCGAGACGTTGGCCATCCGCTGCACCGGCGTGTGCTGCGGGGAGTCGGCGAAGGCGCAGCCGTTGGAGCGGGCCATGCCGCCCATCCGTGCCGTGTTCCGGTCGACCTGGTAGCCGACCAGCACGCCATCCCGGACGATGTCCCACTGCTGGCCGGCCACGCCCTCGTCGTCCCAGCCGATGGTGGACAGCCCGTGCGGGGCGGTGCGGTCGCCGGTGACGTTCATGACCGCCGAGCCGTACTGGAGGCTGCCCAGCTTGTCGACGGTGGCGAACGAGGTGCCAGCATAGGCGGCCTCGTAGCCCAGCGCCCGGTCCAGCTCGGTGGCGTGGCCGATGGACTCGTGGATGGTCAGCCACAGGTTCGACGGGTCGACGACGAGGTCGTAGCGGCCGGCCTGCACCGACGGCGCCTTGGTCTTCTCCATCAGCAGCGAGGGGATCTCGGCGATCTCGGCGCGCCAGTCCCAGCCGGTGCCGGTCAGGTACTCCCAGCCGCGGCCGGCCGGCGGGGCGACGGTGCGCATGCTCTCGAACGCGCCGGTGTTCCGGTCGACGGTGAGCGCGGTGAGGTCGGGGTGGATGCGCACCCGTTGCTGGCGGGTGCGGGTGCCGGCGGTGTCGGCGTAGTACTTCTGCTCCTTGACCGACTGGCACACGGTCTGCACGTGCTCCACGCCGTCGGCGGCCAGCAGCTGCTCGGACAGCTCGGTGAGCAGCCCGGTCTTCTCCGCGTCCGGGACCTCGAACGGGTCGACCTCGTAGTCGGACACCCAGACCGCGTCGAGGTACACCGGCTCGGGCGCCAGCTCGACGCGGTCGCTGTTGACCGCGGCGGAGATCCTCGCCACCGCGACCGCCTCCTCGGCCAGCCGGACGGCCTCCGCGGCGGTGAGGACGACGCCCGCGGCGAACCCCCAGGTGCCCTCGTAGATGACGCGCACGGCCAGGCCGAGGTCCTCGCCGTCGGCCAGGGACTCCAGCCGGGCGTCGCGCAGGCTGATCGACTGGGTGCGGATCCGCTCCACCCGCAGGTCGGCGTGCTCGCAGCCCAGGTCGAGGGCGCGGGTCAGCGCGGCGTCGGTCAACGCGGAGAGCGGGAGGGCGAGGAAGGACGCGTCCACGTCGCGGGTGGCAGCCACCACCCTTGTCTACCAGCCGGGCCCGACGGCTCCGCGGACAGCGCGGAACGGATGCGGCGGGCGGTCCGGCGGGCGTCGCGGTCCACGCCGTCGACCAGCCCGGAGTTCACCCGCGTCTGCCAGGGCAGCCCCATCCAGTGCAGCCCGGGCACCGGGGAGGCGCCGCGGTCGTGCCGGGGCGCGCCGTCGTCGTCCAGGGCGCCGGGGACGTCGACCCATGCGGCGTCGGGGGCGAACCCGGTGCACCACAGCACGCTCGCGACCTCCTCGGCGGTCCCGTCGGACAGGCCGACCCGAGCGCCGTCGGCCGAGATGACCCGGTGCGACAGGACACGGATGACCCCCCGACGACGCAGCCGGTCCAGCTCCCGGCCAACGATGGCGTCGCCGCGGGCCCGGATGCGCCGGGACACCCACGCCTCCCGGTCTGCGTTGAGCACGCCGCTGACCAGCAACCAGTCGAAGAGGCTCACGCCGAGCGTCCGCTCGGGCAGGTAGCGCGGCTCCCGCGCGCTGGCGACGGTGACGTCATGGGTCGCGGACAGCTCGACGGCGAGCTGGGCCGCGGAGTTGCCGCCGCCGACGACCAGCACCGGCCCGGGCGGGACGTCGTCCGGGCTGCGGTAGTCGGCCGAGTGCAGCTGGGGGACGGCGAGGTCGCGGGCGGCCGGCGGCACGTGCGGACGCCGGAACGCGCCCGAGGCGACCACCACGTGCCGGGCCGCCACTGGTCCGGCGGGCGTCTCGGCGCAGAAGACGTCGCCGTCGCGGGTCAGCCGCTGCACCGGGGTGCCGGTGCGCACGGGCAGGCCCCACCGGCGGGCGTACTCGCGCAGGTAGCCGGCCATCTCCTCCCGGGACGGCGTGGGCGTCGGCCCGGCCGGGAAGCGCAGGCCCGGCAACTGCGAGAACCGGCGCGGGGTGAACAGCTGCAGGGACTCCCAGCGGTCCAGCCAGCTCTGGCCGACCTCGCCGGCGTCGAGGACGAGCACGTCGCGGACGCCGAGCCGCTGCAGGTGGTACGCCGTCCCCAGGCCGGCCTGCCCGGCGCCGATGACGAGGACGTCGAGGGCGCTCACTCGGGCGATCCTGCCGCGGCGCCGTCCTCAGCGCTGGGCGGGCACCAGGGGACGGCGGGTGGTGAAGGCGCCGGTCCCGGCCGTGCCGTCGTAGCCGCCGCGGGGTGCGCGCAGGCCGAACAGCGCGCCGACGGTCGGCGCGACGTCCACCGTCCGCGCGGGTCGCCGAGGGTCACGCCGCGGCGGACCGCCGGGTGCCCGCCGGTGACCAGGAACGGGATCGGCTCGGTCGCCGGGTGGCCGTGGTTGCCCGGCAGCGGGTTGGAGACCGGGGTGGTGTCGCTGAACCGCCAGCCAGGGCGGGTGAAGCAGACCAGGTCGCCGGCCTCCGGGCCCAGCCGCAGCGCGGCGGGCAGCTGGACCTCGAGCACGCCGGGGTGGGCCCGGACGAGGTCCTCGACCTCCGCGAGCCCGGCATCGCGCCGGTCGGCCGGACCGGTCCAGTAGAGGAGGTCGGCGCCGCCGTTCTGCGCGATGGTGATGCTGTCGCGCAGGTCGGGGCGGGCAGCGAGGACCTGCGCGCAAGCGCAGGTCGGTGGGCCGGTCGAGGTCGCGGACGACGCCCTCGGCGCGGTCGAACACCGAGTTGGCCGGGACGCCGGACCGGTCCGGGCGCACCCCCGTCATCATCATCACGTGGTTCGGGATGGTCTCCATGACCGGCAGCGACCGCGCCTGCGGGAACCACGCGCCGTCCGCCCGTAGCGCGGCCAGCCGCGGCATGAGCGGCAGCGCGAACTCGGCCGGGTTGGAGCCGTCGACGACCAGACGTAGACGCGCAGGTCCGGCGTCGCCGCGCCGGCCGAGGAGGCGCCGAGTGCCGAGGAGAGGACGACGGCGGCGCCGGAGGCCGCGCCGACCTGCAGGAACCGGCGGCGGTCGAGGACCCGCTCCCCCGTGTCGGAACTGGCCATGCACCCGACCATCCGCGCTCTCGGGAGTGCCGCTGCCGATGGGCGCGGACTTCACGCAGTGTTCAGCGCGCCGTCCCCGGCCGGCTCCGCGCGACCGCTGCCCCACTAGCCTCGCGGGATGCGACGGAGCCGGCTGTGCGTCGTCCCGGCGGCCGTCCTCACCCTCGCCTCCTGCGCAGGAGCCGAGCTGGACCGGGCGTCCACGGAGGCGTGCGACGCCCAGGCCGCCTGGGCGGACGTAGGGCGCCCCGCCGACCAGCGGGAGGCGCTCATCACCCGGACGGCCGACCTCCTGGCGGAGTCGGAGACCGACGTGCTTGCCGACCCCTTCCGGCGGTTCCGCGAGACGGTGGCCAGCGACGAGCTCGACGACCCTGCGGTCGCAGACGCCAGCGCTGACTTCCTCCGGGTGTGCGTCGACCGGGGCTGGGAGCCCATCCAGGGCTGACGCGTGGCGGGGGGCCGGTCTCCGCCTACCGTCGTCGGGCATGCGGCCACGGGACGACGTGTGGGACCTGCTGGTCATCGGCGGCGGGACCGCGGGGATGGTCGGCGCGAAGACCGCCGCGAGCCTCGGCGCCCGGGTGCTGCTGGTCGAGCGCGACCGCACCGGCGGCGACTGCCTGTGGACCGGCTGCGTCCCCTCCAAGGCGCTGCTCGCCGCCGCCGACGCCGCCGCCGGCGCCCGCGCGGCCGGCCGGTTCGGCATCGACGTCGGCGAGGTGCGGGTCGACTTCGGCCGGGTCCGCAAGCACCTGCAGGCCGCGATCGAGACGATCCGCCCGGTGGACTCCGTCGAGGCCCTGGAGGCCTCCGGCGTCACGGTCGAGACCGCGAACGCCGTCCTCACCGGCCCGGACACCGCCACAGTCGCCGGCCGGACGGTCCGCTTCCGGTACGCCTTGCTCGCCACCGGCGCCGCGCCGCTCCTCCCGCCGATCGACGGCCTGGCCGAGGCCGACCCGCTGACCAGCGAGACGGTCTGGGACCTCGCCGAGCTGCCCGGGCGCCTCGCCGTCCTCGGCGGCGGCCTGATCGGCTGCGAGCTCGGCCAGGCGTTCGCCCGCCTCGGCTCGGCGGTCACCGTGCTCGACGCCGCCGACCGGCTGCTGTCCGGCGAGACCCCGGAGGCCTCCGAGCTGGTCACCGCGGCGCTGCGGCGCGACGGCGTCACCGTGCGGACCGGCGCCGGCGTGACCGCGGTCCGCGACGCGGCTCTCCAGCTGGCCGACGGCTCCGCCGTCCCCTTCGACCGGCTGCTGGTCGCCGTCGGCCGTCGGGCCCGCACCGACGGGCTCGGCTGCGCCGCCGCGGGGGTCGAGCTGCGGGAAAACGGCACGGTGGTGGTGGACGGCGCCCTGCGGACGACGAACCCGCGCATCTGGGCCGCCGGCGACCTCACCGGGCACCCGCAGTTCACCCACACCGCGGGCGTCCACGGCAGCCTCGCCGCCGGCAACGCGCTGCTCGGGCTCACCCGGCAGGTCGACCTCGTCGTCCCCCGGGTCACCTACACCTCCCCCGAGGTCGCCTCGGTCGGCCTCCCACCCGTCGAGGGGCACAGCGTGCGGCGGGTCGACCATGCGCACGTCGACCGGGCGGTCGTGGAGGGTGAGACGGAGGGGTCCACCACGCTGGTCCTGGACCGGCGCCGCCGGATCGTGGGCGCCACCGTCGTCGGCCCGCGCGCCGGAGAGGTGCTGGGCGAGCTCACCCTCGCCGTCCGGAAGCGGCTGACCACCACCGACCTCGCCGGCACCACGCACGCCTATCCGACCTACAGCGGCGCCGCGTGGGACGCCGCGGTGGACGACGTCCGCTCCCGGCTGGCCGGGCCGGTGACGCGGCGGGTGCTGAGGGCCGTCGTCCGGTTCCGCGCTCAGCGCAGCGCGCGGTAGCCGGCCCACATCCGGTGCGCGGCGCTGACCCCGACCAGCGCCGCCCAGACCCACGCGACCCGCTCGGCATGGACCGGCAGCAGCAGCCACAGCCCGTGCGCGACGACCGTCTCGGTGCCCTCGGCCAGCCCGCCGAGGAAGGACAGCGAGCGGCCGTCCTCGAGCCGCCGGCCGGCCCGCTCGGCGATCGAGGAGAACGCCAGGAACGCCGCGCCGTTGACGTAGTAGGCCAGCAGGACGGCGAGGAACGGCAGCTCCGACGCGCCGAACCCGGCCGTCGCCCCCACCGCGACGCCGACGACCCCCGCGCCGTAGACGGCGAAGTCGGCGGTGATGTCGAAGAAGCCGCCGGCCCCGGCATCCCCGGGGTGCCCGGCCTCGCGACGGCGGCGGGCCAGCGGGCCGTCCAGGCCGTCGGCGAGCCGGCAGGCCAGCCACAGCACCAGTGCGGGGACCCACAGCTGGGCCGCGGCCGCCCCGGCGCTGGCCAGCCCGAGCACCAGGTTGGCCGCGGTGAGCCGGTCGGGCGTGACGCCGGGACGGTCCAGCAGCGCCGCCGCGCGGGCCAGCGGCGCGTCCAGCACGGCCCGGGCGGTCGAGTCGAGCACGGCACCTCCGGCTCCGGACGGTCGTCGGGCTCCCGGCGGGCGAGCCCCGAGCCGATGGTGCACGATCCAGCGGGGCCGCACCGGGGGCATCCGATCGAGCCGCCGGATCGAAGGTCCCCAGAGGCGGCCGGTCGTCCGCCGTCCACAGAGGGAGGCGGGCCGTGGCCGCAGGACGTCATTCGGTCGCGGCCGGGGCCGCGATGCTCGCCCTGGGCGGCTGCGCTGCGCCCGCGAGCGAGGCACCGGTGGCCGCCGACCGGCCGTGGGACGACGTGCTCGCGCAGGCCGAGGGGCAGACCGTCGACCTGTGGATGTACGGCGGTGAGGAGAAGGGCAACGCCTACGTCGACGACGTCCTGGCGCCCGCGGCCGCCGAGCTCGGGGTGACCCTGCGCCGGGTTCCGGTGGCCGACACCGGCGACGCGCTGAACCGGGTCCTGGCCGAGCGGCAGGCGGGGGTGACCGATGGCGAGGTCGACCTGGTGTGGGTCAACGGCGAGAACTACGCCGCCGGACGGCAGGCCGGCGCCTGGCTGTGCGACTGGGCGCAGGACCTGCCCAACCGCGAGCACACCGACCCCGTGGACCCGCTGCTCACCAACGACTTCGGCGTCCCGGTGGAGGGCTGCGAGTCCCCGTGGCACAAGGCCCAGTTCACCCTCGTCTACGACTCCGCCCGCATCCCCGACCCGCCGACGACGCTGGCCGGCGTCCTCGACTGGGCGCAGTCCAACCCGGGCCGGTTCACCTATCCCGCGCCGCCGGACTTCACCGGCTCGGTGTTCGTCCGGCAGGTGCTGAGCAGCGTTCCGGGCGGACCGGGCGAGGTGCCGGTGGAGTTCTCGCAGGAGGCCTACGACGAGCACGCGCCGGAGCTGTTCGACCGGCTGGCCGAGCTGGCCCCGGCGCTGTGGCGGGGCGGGGAGAGCTACCCGCAGTCGCAGCAGGAGCTCGACCGGCTCTTCGCCGACGGCGAGGTGGACATGACGATGACCTACGGTCCGGCCACGCTGACCGACCTGGTCGCCGACGACACCTTCCCCGACACCACACGGGTGCTGAAGCTGGAGGAGGGCACCTTCGGCAACGCCAGCTTCCTGGCGATCCCGTCCACCTCCGGCGACTCGGCCGGCGCGATGGTCGTCGCCGACCTGGCCCTCTCGCCGGAGCAACAGGCGGCCAAGGCCGACCCGGATACCTGGGGTCAGTTCCCCGTGCTGGACCTCGACAGGCTGGAGGACGCCGACCGCGCCGCCTTCGAGCGGCTGCCGGCCTCCCCCGTCGTGCCGCCGTACGAGGAGCTGTCGGAGAACGCCCAGCCGGAGCTGTCGGCCGACTGGGTGGCGCCGCTGGACGAGGGGTGGCGCCGGTCGGTCCTCGCGCCATGACCCCCGGGACGACGGGACGGCGGCGGGCGGTCCTGCTCGTCCTGCCCGCCCTGGTGCCGGTCGCGGCCGTCGTCGGCGCCGCGCTGGTCTCCGCCGTCCTGCTCAGCCTCGGCCTCACCCCACTGGTCGGGCAGCCGCGGCTGTCGCTGGACGCCTGGCGCGGGGCCGCGACCGACCTGGGCACGGCCACTCTGCTCTCCCTGGGCATCGCGGTGGCAGCCACGGTCGTCGCCGCCGCCGTCGGACTGTGCCTGGCGCTGGCCGCGACCGCCGCCGTCCGCCGCAGCCGGCTGCTCGGGACGCTGGCCGCCCTCACCATCCCGGTCCCGCACCTGGTCGGCGCCGCGGCGATGGGGCTGCTGCTGGCCGACACCGGCCTCCTGCCGCGGCTGCTCGGCGTGGCCCCCGGCGACTGGCCGGCGCTGGTCGGCGGGCCGTGGTGGGTCGCGGTGGTCGCCGAGTACGCGTGGAAGGAGTCGGCGTTCGTCGCGCTCGTGGTGGGCGGCGTACTGGCCTCGCGGGCGCGCTCCTTCGACGAGACCGCCGCCCTGCTGGGCGCCGGCCGGCGCGCCCGGTTCCGGCACGTCACGCTGCCGCTGGCCGCTCCGACGCTCGGCGCGGCCTCGGCGGTCGTCTTCGTCTACACGCTGGGCTCCTACGAGGTGGCCGCGCTGCTCGGCCGTCCCTTCCCCGAACCGCTGCCGGTCATGGCGGTGCGGCTGGCCGGCTCCATCGACCTGGCCGCGCGCCCGCAGGCGGCCGCCGTCGCGGTGACCACCGCGGCGCTCGCGCTGGCCGCCGTCCTGCTCGCCCTGCGGGCGCTGCGGAGGTTGTCGGCGTGGGACTGACCGCTCGCCTCGGCCGGGTGGCGCTGGCCACCTGGCTGCTGCTTCCCCTCGTGCCGCTGGTGCTGTGGGCCGCCGCCGACCGGTGGACCGTCCCTGCGGTGCTGCCGCAGGCCTGGGGGACGGCGGGACTGCGCGATGCGGCCGACGCCGGAGCGGGGCCGGCCTTCCTCCGCTCGACGGTGCTCGGCCTGGTCGTCGCGGTGCTGTCCACCCCGCTGGGGGCGATGGCCGGGCGGGCGCTGACCGCGTACCGGGTGCCGGCAGGCGGGGCGGTGCTCGCCGTCCTGCTCTCCCCGCTGGTGCTGCCGCCGTTCGCCGTCGCCCTCGGCCTCGACGTGCTCCTGCTGCGGCTGCGGGCGCCCGCGCCGGTCGGCGTCGTCCTGCTGCTCACCGTGGCCGTGC
This sequence comes from Actinomycetota bacterium, assembly GCA_030773455.1. Lineage (GTDB taxonomy): Bacteria > Actinomycetota > Actinomycetes > Mycobacteriales > Geodermatophilaceae > Geodermatophilus. The sequence continues at coordinate 5,803 of JALYNA010000131.1, read as the reverse complement.
TGCCGTACACGACCGTGCTGATGCGCGCGGCCTACGCGGCGCACGACCGCGGCTTCGAGGAGGAGGCGCGGACCCTCGGCGCGACCGCCCGGCAGACGGTGTTCCACGTGCAACTGCCGTTCCTGGCGCCCGCGCTGGCCGGTGCGGCATTCCTCGCCTTCCTGGTCGGCTGGAGTGACTACGTCGTCACCCTGCTCGTCGGCGGCGGGCGACTGGTGACACTGCCGCTGCTGGTCGCCTCGGCGGCGTCCGCGACGGGGAACGAGGCGCAGGTGGCGGTGCTGTCGCTGTCGTCGGTGCTGCCGCCGCTGGTGTTGTTGCTCGCCCTCGGGCTCGTCGGGCGGCGGGGGCGCGCATGAGCGGGGCGCTGCAGCTGCGCGGGCTGACGCGGGTGCACGGGGCGGGACGGCCACCGGCCTTGGCGAACTTCTCCCTCGACGTCCCCGCCGGCTCCTGCGTGGCCGTGCTGGGCCCGTCCGGGTCGGGCAAGAGCACCGTGCTGCGGCTGACCGCCGGCCTGGACGAGCCGACCCGGGGCAGCGTGCACCTCGACGGGCGCGACCTGGCCGGCGTGCCGCCCGAGCGGCGCGGCATGGCGATGGTCTTCCAGCGGCCGCTGCTGTTCCCGCACCTGTCGGTGCGGGACAACGTCGCCTTCGCCGACCGGGTGCGCGGCGTGCCGCGGCGGACGGCGCGGGAGCGGGCCGAGGAGTACCTGGCGCTGGTCGCGCTCGGCGGGTACGGCGACCGCCCGGCCCGGGCGCTGTCCGGCGGGCAGGAGCAGCGGGTGGCCCTGGCCCGCGCGCTGGCCGCCGAGCCCCGGGTGCTGCTGCTCGACGAGCCGTTCAGCGCGCTGGACACGGCGCTGCGCGAGGAGATGCACGACCTGCTGTCCGACCTGCGGGTGCGGCTGGACCCGACGGTGCTGCTGGTCACCCACGACCCCGCCGAGGCCGACGCGCTGGCCGACACGGTGGCGGTGCTCGACGCCGGCCGGCTGCAGCAGGCGGGGTCGCCGCGCGACCTCTACACCGCTCCGGCGTCGCTGGCGGTGAGCCGGCTGCTGGGCGGGCGCACCGAGGTCCCCGGCACGGTGCGCGACGGCGTGCACACCTCCGCGCTCGGCGCCCTCGCCCTGCCGGGACGCGTGCCGGACGGGCCCGGGGTGCTCGTCGTCCGCCCGGAGGCGGTGCGGGTGACCGCACCCGACGACCCGGCCGCCGACGTGGTCGGCACTGTCGTCCGGGTGCGCCGCCGCGGCCTGCGCGTCCTGGTGGCGGTGGCGGTGCCGGGGCCCGGCGGGCCGGCGGTGGAGGCCGAGCTCGGCGCCGGGGAGGAGCTCCCGGCCGGCCGGTCGGTCGGGTTGGTGCTGCCGGTCGCCGCCCGCGCGGTCGTGCCGCCGGAGGAGCCGACCACCGATCCGGCGAGATTGCCGGTCGCGCACGGTTGAGCTGACGTACCCGTGCGAGATCGCCGATGTCGCCGGAAAGGGAGGGGGACCTCAGACCACGGTGAGCGGCAGCAGCTTGCGCAGCTCGGCGTTCTCGCCGATGTCGAGCACCGAGTGCTGGGCGCAGGCGGGCACCAGCTCGCCGGTCTCCGGGTGAGACATCGAGTAGGTGCAGGCCGCCAGGCGCTCCTGGGTGGCCCGCAGCTGCGGGTCCTCGGCGACGACGCCGCGGCGCATCATGTCCCAGGCCGGACCCACGTGCTCGGCGTCCATGAAGCTGTGCACCTCGAAGGTCATCAGTCCGAGCCGGCCGCGCCGGGCCCCGGCCGCGCCGGGCCGCGCCGGCCAGCACCCGGAGCCCGCCCGCGCGGCGCAGCAGGCTGCGCACCCAGGCCACCGCGACCGCGGCGTCGCCTGGGTGGTGCCGCAGCGCGCGCAGCACCTTGACGGCCAGCAGCGCCGGCGGGGGGTTGCTGAACGCGATGCCGCCGAAGTGGGCGAAGAAGGCGTCGCGGGCCCGCACCTCGGCGGGGAAGGCGGGGTCGACGAACGGGTGCCAGGCGCCGTCGGCGAGGAAGCCGAAGCCCAGCCGGTTGCAGCGCGGGTCGCCGAACTCGACGGCCTGGTGGGGCAGCGGGCGGCCCAGGCCCTCCTCGAGCTGCGCCCACACCGCGTCGACGTCCACCGCCGTGTAGGACTCCTTCCAGCGGCGGTCGTCACCCACGTGGGCGGCCGGCTGGAAGCTCATCATCGAGTAACCCATGGGCAGGACGGCGCGCACGGTGTCGGCCACCTGGCCGAGGTTGGCCGGCGTGACCGTCATGTTGTGGGCCAGGTAGAAGCGCAGCCGGGTCTCGGCGCGCAGGTCGCGGAACATCTGCACGAAGCACGCGCGGTGCGGGTGCAGCTCGGCCTCGGTCCGCGGCCGGACGGCGCCGCGGCGCCCGCGCATCAGCGAGTCGACGTGCGCAGCGAAGCTCACCCGGTCGAACCGCAGCGCGCCGTCCGGACCCGTGACCAGCGCGCGCAGGTGCCCGGGGCCGAAGTCGCCGTGGGTCATCGACATCGGTGAGCGGCCGTGCCCGCGCACCACCTGCAGCGCGGCGGCGTGGTCGTCGGGGCCCAGCAGGCTGACCTCGCCGCCGATCAGCTGGGCGTGCGCGTAGGGGCCGCGGCGCTCTCGCGCAGGTAGGCCATCTGCGCGTCGACCTCGCGGACGGTGTGCTCGCCGTCCACGCGGACCTTGTTGGCGTCGGCCGAGTGGTAGCACGGCGTGCAGGTGAGGTTGCACTTCGGGAAGACCCCGTGCGTGCCCTCGCAGCCGACCGCGTGCCGGCCCAGGCTCTGCGCGGGGGTGCGCACGTGCGCCGGCAGTGCGGCCCACCGCTCGGCCAGCGCCCGCTCGATCTCCGGGTGCACCGGCCGGGTCCGCTCCGCCAGCCGCCGCCACCCCGCCCGCAGGCGCCCGACCGGTCCGTCCGTCACGAGGGCCATCCTCGCCGCTGGGGTCCGGACCGGCACGACGGCGCGGTCCCCGGCGTGGTCGCGGGCTCGGCGGGGTAGTCGCGGCGGCATGGCCCCGTCCCCGCCGTCCTCCGCCGACGACGTCACGCTGACCTTCGGCGGCAACGCCACCACGCTGCTGCGGATCGGCCCGTTCACCCTGCTGACCGACCCGAACTTCCTGCGCCGGGGGCAGCGCGCCTACCTGGGCAAGGGGCTGTGGACGAAACGGCTCACGGACCCCGCGCTGGAGCCGGCCCAGCTGCCGGCGCTGGACTCGATCCTGCTGTCGCACCTGCACGCCGACCACTGGGACCGGATCGCCACCCGCACCCTGGACCGCGACACCCCCGTGGTGACCACCCTGGAGGCCGCCCGCGCGCTGGGCCGCCGCGGGTTCCGGGAGACCGTGGACCTGACGCCCTGGCAGCGGCACGAGCTCAGCCGGGACGGCGCGACGCTGCGGATCACCTCGGTCCCCGGCGTCCACGGCCCCGGACCGATCGCCAGGCTGCTGCCGCCGGTGATGGGCAGCGTGCTGGAGCTGATCCGCGGCGGGGAGGTGGGCTGGCGGGGGTACATCAGCGGCGACACGGTCTTCCGGCCGGAGCTGGGCGAGGTGCTGCAGCGCTGCGGGCCGCTGGACGTCGTCGTCCCGCACCTGGGCGGCACCAGGGCGCTCGGCTTCACCGTCACCATGGACGGCCGGCAGGGCGCGGACCTCGTCGAGCTGCTGGAGCCACCGGTGACGGTGCCCATCCACTACGACGACTACGACCGGTTCGCCTCGCCGCTGGGCGACTTCGTCCGCGAGGTGGCCGCCCGCCGCGCGCCCGGGGAGATCCGCACGGTGCTGCGCGGCGAGACGATCTCACTGCGGTCCTAGCGGAGTGCCACGGGCGCACTTTCCGCGCCGTCGCACTCCGCTAGCCGCGAGCCAGGCGGGCCGCGCGCTCGGCGACGTCGGCGCGCAGCGCGTCGGCGTCCACCGTCGTGCAGACGCCGTCGCGCACCACCTGCCGCCCGCCCACCCAGGTGTCGCGCACCAGCCGCGAGGCGCCCGACCAGACCAGGTGGGTGAGCAGGTCCGTGGGGTCGAGCACCGGCTCGAAACCGAGGTCGCCGGTGTCGACGTGCACCAGGTCCGCGCGCCGGCCGGCGGCGACCTGGCCCAGGTCAGGGCGGCCGATCGCGTCGGCCGCGGCGCCGGTGGCCAGCCAGAACGCCTCGGCGGCGGTCAGCGCCGTGGCCGAGCGGCTCGTCAGGCGCGCGAGCTGCGCGGCGAGCCGGAGATCGGCGAACAGGTCCAGCCCGTCGTTGGACGCCGGCCCGTCGGTGCCCAGCCCCACCCGGATGCCCCGGTCGAGCATCGCCCGCACAGGCGCAATCCCGCTGGCCAGCTTGGCGTTGCTGGCGGGGCAGTGCGCGACGGCGACGTGGTGCTGCCGCCACAGCTCGAGGGCGCCGTCGTCCAGGTGGACGCAGTGGGCGGCCAGCACCCGCCCGCCGAGGATGTCGTTGTCCGCCAGCAGGGCGGGCACGGAGCGGCCGTGCTCGCCCAATAGGCCGGCGCCCTCGGTCGCGGTCTCCGCCACGTGCAGGTGCAACAGCAGGTCGTGCGCCCGCGCCGCTTGGGCGGCCTCCCTCAGCACGGGCACCGGCACGGTGTAGGCGGCGTGCGGGCCGATGCCGTACTCGATGCGCCCGTCGGCGGGCACGCCGGCGGCGAGCTCGACCGCCGTCCGCAGCTGCTCCTCGACCGGCGGCATGCCGGGCAGCGGGATGAGTGGGGTGGCGATCACCGCGCGCGCCCCGCTCGCGCTCACCGCGGCGGCGATCCGCTCAGGATGGAAGTACATCTCGACGCTGGTGGTGATGCCGTTGCCCAGCATCTCCGCCGAGGCGGCGGTCATCGCCACCTCGACGTCGTCGGCCGTGAGCCGCGCCTCGCGCGGCCACATCACCTCCCGGAGCCAACGGTCCAGCGGCAGCCCCTCTCCCTGACCTCGGAAGAGGGCCATCGGCGCGTGCGAGTGGGTGTTGACCAGGCCGGGCACCAGGATCCCCGGCAGCTCGAAGCGGTCTGCGTCGGCGGCCGCCGGTGGGGCGTCGGCAGCCGGACCGACCCAGGTGATCCACCCGTCGTCGACGTCCAGCACGGCATCGGGGACGACGGTGCCGAACCGGTCCCCCACCACCACAGCCCGCACCGAAAAACGCTGCCGCACGGGGGCCGAACGTAGTGGGGGCTTCCGGCGGGGCCCGGCAGCGGTATCCGGCCGCCGATACCGTGGCTTCATGTCGTTCGTCGCCGCCGCTGCCGCATTGGCCGCGTTCCGCGAAGGCCTTCCCGAGATTGCCGACCGCGGACTCCTGCGGACTGCTTGCGGACAGGCGACTGGTGTGAGGCGGGAGGATCTTCATCGTGGAGTGCAAAGCCGCAGGCCATTGACCTGCTGAGTGGTGCGCCATCAGGGACTCGAACCCCGAACCCGCTGATTAAGAGTCAGCTGCTCTGCCAATTGAGCTAATGGCGCGCTGCGCCGGAGGGCCGGGGCAACAGGGGAGAACGATACCAGCGGGCCTCGCCACCTCCGGTCCCGGTGCCTGCGCCAGGTCCCGGCTGCATGACGACGCCGTCCTTCCGTGCTCCCAGCATGAACACTGGAACCGGTCCACCCCGCCCGCGCCGGGCGGAGGAATGAGGTCGGGGGGAGTCATGCCGGTGCGACGGACTGCCGCAGGAGCGGCCGCGGCGATGCTGATCCTGCTGGCCGGTTGCAGCGGGAGCGAGCCCGGCGGCGCGAGGGCCGCCGAGGAGACGGGCGCGGACGCGGCGCCGCCGCAGGT
>JALYNA010000130.1 GCA_030773455.1 Actinomycetota bacterium | reverse complement strand
CGCGGGCGGCGGCGCTCGCCGACGCCGCCGAGGCCCGCCGGCGGCACGCCCCCGAGCGCTACCGCGACGAGCTCGTCGCCGCGGTGGCCGGCCTCGGCACGGTTCCCGACAGCGCCCCGCTGGTCGCCGCGCGAGGTGACCTAGCGTGATCAGGTCGGGGGACCGAGGTCCTCTTCACGGGCACGAACGGGCGACGGGACCCCTTCGGGTGATGACGGTCAGTCACCGGAGCTGATGGACTCCCCGGTGCACTCATCGTCCACGGGGGAAAGAGACGTGCCAGTGATCGGCTATGCGCCCGGGGCCTACGACCTGTTCCACATCGGGCACCTGAACATCCTCAAGCACGCTGCGGCGCACTGTGACCGGCTCATCGCCGGCGTGGTGGCCGACGAGGTGCTGTTGCAGACCAAGGGCCGGCTCCCGGTCGTCCCGCTCGCCGAGCGCATGGAGATCATCCGCAGCATCCGCTGCGTGGACGACGTGCACGCCGAGGTCGTCCCGGACAAGCTCGACACCTGGCGTGACGTCCGGTTCGACGTGATCTTCAAGGGCGACGACTGGCGGGGCACCGCCAAGGGAGCCAAGCTCGAGCGCGACTTCGCCGCCGTGGGCGTGGAGGTGCGCTACTTCCCGTACACGATGCACACGTCGAGCACCGCGCTCCGCCGTGCGCTGGCGGCCCTCGAGGCGCCTTCGCTCGTCGAGGCCGGCGTCGCCCGGTGACCGCGTCCACCGCCGCGCGGGTGCGGCTGCCGCTCCCGCCGGTGCTGATGTACCACTCGATCAGTCCGTCGGCCGAGCCGGACCCGCACCGGCTGCGCGTGCACCCGGGCCGGCTGGACCGGCACCTGCGGCTGCTCCGCCGGCTGGGCCTGCGCGGCGTCTCGCTCACCGAGCTGGTGCGCGCGGCCGACCGCGGCGAGGCGGCGGGCCTGGTCGGGCTGACCTTCGACGACGGCTACACCGACTTCCTCGACCACGCCGTCCCGGTGCTGCAGCGGCACGGGATGACCGGCACGGTTTACGTCGTCGCCGGCCGCATGGGCGGCCAGAACGAGTGGGACACCGGTCCCCGCTTCGACATCATGGACGCCGACGGGGTGCGGGCCGTGGCTGCGGCCGGCCAGGAGGTCGGCAGCCACACGATGACCCACGCCCGGCTGGCCGGCGCCGACCCGGCCGTCCTCGCTGCCGAGGTGGGGGACAGCCGCCGCGTGCTGGAGGACGTGCTGCAGGCCGAGGTAGCCAGCTTCTGCTACCCCTACGGCTCCTACGACGAGGCCGCGGCCGACGCCGTCCGGGCCGCCGGCTACGACAACGCCTGCGTGACCGGGGACTACCAGCCGGGCGACCGGGTCACCCTGCCGCGCTGCTACGTCAGCCCGCGCGACACCCGGACGCACGTCCTCGCCCGGCTGGCGCGCCACCACCTCCGTCAGCGATCCGCGTCCTCGCGGGACTGAGCCGGTCGTGAGGGGGAGGCTCGCGCGCCTGCTGGGCCGCCGCGCGACCGCGGCGGTCCTTGGGCAGGGCACCCAGGCCCTGGCCGGGCTGGCGCTGCAGGTCGCCGCCGCGCGGCTGCTCGGTGCCGGCGGCCTGGCCGTCTTCGCCCTCGTCTACGGCGCACTGGTCCTGGGGACGGCGGTCTGCAGCGGCCTGGTCGGCGACTCGCTGACCGTGCTGGACCGCGCCGACCGCGGCACCCGGGCCGGCCTGCACGTGTGGACGGCGCTGGTCTCCACCGGCGCCGGGCTGGCAGGCGCGGGCGCGGCGCTGGTCAGCGGGCTGGTGCCGGTCTGGGCCGGGCTGCTGCTCGGGCCGGCCTGCGCCGCCTTCGTCGTCGAGGACACGCTGCGCCGGCTGCTGATGGCGACCGGCCGGTACCGCGCGCTGCCGGCGGTCGACCTGACCAGCCTCGCCGGGACCCTGGCGCCGCTGGGCGTCGCCGGGCTGACCGGCGGCGTCACCCCCGCCTCCTTCGTCGTCGCGCTGCTCGTGGGGCAGGCGTCCGCCGCGGCCGTGGCCTGGTGGCGGGTGCCGTCGCCCGAGCGGCCGCGCGGCCCGTGGCGCCGTCCGGACCTGCAGGGCGTGGCCTCCTTCGGCGTCTGGCGGGCCGCCGCGCAGACCGTCCGCCCCGGCTCGCTGACGCTGCTGCGGGTCCTGCTGGTGGCGGCGGCGGGCGCGGCCGCCTACGGGCCGCTGGAGGCCGCCCGGGTCTACACCGCCCCGACGCTGACCCTGGTGGCCGGCATCGGCTCCTTCCTGCTGCCGCACTTCGTCGGCCTGCGCGGGCGGCCGCTGGCCGAGAGCCTGCGCGTCGCCGACCGCGTCGCGGCGGGGCTGGCCGCGGGGGTCGGGGGAGTCGGCGTCGCCGGGCTGCTCGCGCTGCCGTTGCTGGGCCCGGCGCTCACCGGCGGGGACTACGCGGTGCCCGCCGCGGCCGTCGTCGGCTGGTCGGTCTACGCCGTCGCGGGCGCGGTGCTGCTGCCGTACTCCTCGCTGGCCTCGGTGCACGGCGGCCAGCGCCGGGTGCTCGGGCTGCGCGCGCTGGAGTTCGGCTCGCTGGGTGCGGTCGCCACGCTGGTCCTGGTCGCGCCGGGGGCGGTGGCGTGGGCGCCGCTGGCCCTGGCGCTGGGCCCGGCGCTCGCCGCCCTCGCCGTCCGGCAGTCGGTGGTGGTGCCGATGGCGCGCCGGACGCCGTCCCCGGTGCTCGCTTCCGCCTGACCAGCCATTCGGACGGGCGCTGCAGGTCAACCACCGCCGGTGTCCGTCGCGCTCTGCCGGCCCTGTAGCACCCGTGATGCAGGAGATCGGCCGGCAATGGGTCCGCTCCCTACTTCTGGCGGAGCGGGTCATCACCTGTGGAGAGGTGTTCGAGCTCCGCCTGCCGCTGCCGAAACTCTGTTGCGATGGAGACCCGCCCAACCTGGGGGAGCGTGGCGATCCCGCTGCGCCGGCTATCAAGGAGGCGCTGCGGATGCGGCCCTCGTGCATCGTGTGAAGG
>JALYNA010000129.1 GCA_030773455.1 Actinomycetota bacterium | reverse complement strand
GTCGCTGGCCGCGGCCGAGGTGGACGGGCACGCCGCGGGCGAGGCCGCCGCGGCCGTCCTGCTGGCCGCCGCCGGGTCGTTGCGGATCGTGGATCCGACGTACGGCCTGCCGCCGGAGGAGGACCCGGACGCCGTCGTCGCCACCGGGAGCAGAGCCGGCTGGACCGAGGTGGCGCTGTTCACCAATTCCAAGCCGAACGCGACGGAGCTGCTGCGCGGCCTGGGGGAGCGGCTGCAGGAGCACTGGGAGTTACCGGAGCTGGGCTTCGCGGCCAAGGACAGCGCGTCGGTGCCGGCGGAGAAGGACACCATCGACTGGCTGGCGCAGCGCTTCAAGATGGTGCTGGTGGCGGTCGGTGACTAGGGCTCGTGCTCGTCGTGGAGTCTCCACGACTCGGTGGAACTGGAGCGGCGCGGCGTCGTGGCACCGCTGGTGGTGACCGAGGCGTTCCTGCCGCTGGTGCAGGCGCAGGCCCGGGCCCGGCGCGTGCAGCCCCGCCTGGTCGTCGTCCCGCACCCGGTCGGCGGGCTGAACGAGGCGGAACTGGCCGGGCGGATCGAGGGCGGGGCCGGCGAGCTGCTGCGGCTGGCCGACGAGGCGAGGGGGCAGGCATGAGTGCGCTGCTCGACCTGCCCGGGGTCACGGAGGAGAGCTGGCAGGAGGAGGCCTACCGACGCGGCTGGGGCGACGGGCTGCCGCTGGTGGCCCCGACCCCGGCCCGGGTCGAGGCGGCGCTGGCCGCGCTCGAGGGCATCGACCTGGAGCTGGGGCCGCTGCCGCCGTCCGGGCTAGTGCCGACCCGGGAGAGCTTCGCGGCCAACGCGGTGATGGCCGGCTGCCGGCCGGCGGACCTGCCCGTGGTGCTCGCCGCCGTCCGGGCGCTGCAGGCTCCCGAGTACAACCTGCACGGCGTGCTGGCGACCACGCACCCGTGCGCGCCGATGGTGCTCGTCAGCGGGCCGGTGCGCGGCGAGCTGGGCATCAACTCCGGCGGCAACTGCCTCGGCCAGGGCACCCGCGCCAACGCCGTCATCGGCCGGGCGGTGCAGCTGGTCACCACGCACATCGGCGGCGCGCGGCCGGGCGTGCTGGACCGGGCGACGCAGGGCGGCCCGGCCAAGTACTCGTTCTGCTTCGGGGAGAACGAGGAGGACAGCCCGTTCCCGCCGTTCTCGGTGCGCCGCGGCTTCGCGCTGGGGGAGTCGGTGGTGACGGTGGCGGCGACCGAGGGGCCGCACAACATCAACGACCACGGCGGGACGACGGCCGAGGACCTGCTGCTCACCATCGCCGGGGTGATGGCCCAGCCCGGGTCGAACAACGTTTACGTGAAGGGCCCGCACTTCCTGATGCTCGGCCCGGAGCACGCGGCGACGTTCGCCCGCGACGGGTGGACGGCGGAGGCGGTGCGGGACGCGCTGTGGGAGCGGGCCCGGATCCCGGTGGCCAAGGTGTCGGAGGCCAACCGGCGGCAGTTCGAGGACTGGGGCGTGCGGCCCGACGGCGACGCGTACACCGTGAGCACCGGCCCGGAGATGCTGCAGGTGCTGGTCGCCGGGGGAGCCGGGAAGCACTCGGCGTGGATCCCCTCGTTCGGCGCGACCGCGGCGGTGTCCCGCCCGGTGCCCGCCCGCCGGTGACCCGTGCCTGACCTGCCGCTGTTCGACCCGGACGCCGATCCGGCGTCGGTGTCGGCCGACCTGCTCGCCGCCGGGCACGGCGACGGGCTGCCGGTGGTGCCGCCCACCGCGCCCCGGCTCGACGTGATGGTGCACGGGGTCGGCGACCCGGACGCCGTCCTGGGTCAGGTGCCAGCTGTTCGGCGAGCTGACCGTACGGGCCGTGGCCTGGTACGCGGTGCTGGCCGGGTGCCCGGCCGCCGCGTTGCCGGTGGTGGTGGCCGCGTGCCGGGCCGCGCTGGAGCCGGAGTTCAACCTGCTGGGTGTGGCGACGACGACCGGGGCGCCGGCGATGGGCGTGCTGGTGCACGGGCCGGTCGCCGGCCGGATCGGGATGACGTCGGCCGCGGGCGGGCTAGGCACGGGGAACGCCGTCAACGCCGCGGTGGGCCGGGCGGTCGCCCTGGCGCTGGCGGGCATCGGCGGCGCGCGGGCCGGGCTGACGGACATGGCGACGATCGGCTCGCCGGCGAAGTACACCTGCTGCACGGCGGAGGCGCCGCGGCCGCTGCCCTCGCTGGCCCAGCGGCGGGGCTCGGGGTGGACGCCGACGCGGTGACGGTCCTCGCGGTCGGCGGCCTGGTCGAGGTGCTGCCGGGGGAGGGGCACCGCGAGCCGCCGTCCGTGCTGGGCCCGGCTGCGGCGGCGATGGCCGGCGTGGCGATGGCCTCCGGCGACCCGGGCTCGTTCCGCAGCGGCGAGCAGGTCCTGCTGCTTGCCACCGGAGCTCGCCGCGCTGCTGGGCGAGCAGGGCTGGGGCGCCGACCGGATCGCCGGCTTCCTGTTCGAGGAGGGCAGCGCGCTGCTGCAGGCGTGGTCGTCGTCCCTGGCGTCCCGGGCCGGGGTGCCGGCCTACGCGGCGGGCGACCTGCGGGTGGCGGCCTCGGCCGACGACGTCCGGGTCGTGGTCACCGGCGGGCCGGGGGTGAAGATGGCGCTGCTGCCGACGTGGGCGGGCGGGTCCCGCTCGGGGACCGTCGCCGTCCGCCCGCTCTGAGCTCAGCCCCCGAGGCGCCGGACGAGCCGCCCCTGACCGGGGCCGGACAGCTCGGCGGCGATGCCGCGCCGCCCGGCGATCACCATCAGCAGCGCCTTGGCCGGGCCCCGCACCTCGGGTCCGCGGCCGAACGCCCAGTCGGTGTCCGTCGCGACCAGCCGGACACCGCGGACGCGCACGGCGCCCAGCAGCGTCGGGGCGAGCAGGGCGGTGCGCAGTGCCGGGAGGAGCCGCTCGAGGGGGACGGCGCGCGGCAGGCCGAGCGGGCGCCGGATGTCCTGGTGGTGGATCAGCCCGTCGGTCAGGCCGATCGCGCCGCCGAGGCCGGCGGTCAGGCCGGCGGGCGTCAGGTGGTCACGCAGCAGGTCGACCAGCTGGGCCGGGGTGCGGTCGCGGTACTCCCGCAGGCCGACGGCGTTGACGCGGTCGAACCGGAGGCGGCCGCGCACGAAGCGTTCCGCCAGCCGCCGCGGGCCGAGCTCCTCGTAGCTGAGCAGGTGGGCCACCACGTCGTGGACGGTCCAGCCCACGCAGAGCGACGGCGCCCGCCACTGCTCCGGGGTCAGCGTGCGCAGCAGGTCGAGCAGGTCCTCTCGCTCGGCGCGCGCCAGCGCCATGACGTCCATGCGTCCCTCCCGGTGGCTCGTGCTCTGCTCCACACGGAACCAGAGCACGGGCCTCCGCGGAGGACGTGGTGCTCTCCGGAAGCTCGTCCCCTGCCCACCACGGTGGGCACGGGACGAGTTCTCGTCAGGCGGTGCCTTCGGCGGCGATGAGGTCGGCGACCGCCTGCGGCCGGGTCGAGCAGTCGTCCCTGGAGGGCGGCTGGTCGGAGGCGAGCCCGGGGACGCCGGCGTCCTCGACCGGCTGGAAGCCGCGCGCCTCGATGTGCCGCGGCACCCGGTTCTGCGCGTTGATCACGTGGGAGCGCGACAGCCAGCCCTTGCCGTCGGCGACGTCGTAGTCCAGGCCGCCGCCGGGCGCCCGCTGCACGTGGCCGGGGGAGGGCAGCAGGCCGACCAGCTGCACGGCCTGCTCGACAGGGAGGTCCTGCGGCGGGCGGTCGAAGTAGTACCAGCTGGCCGTGCAGACGCCGTAGAGCGTGGGCCCGAACTGCGCGTAGTTGACGTAGAGCTCCAGCATCCGCCGGTCGTCGACGACCAGCGCCAGCTCCGCGGACAGCCCGGCCTCGACCGCCTTGCGCCACGCGCTCAGCTCCTGGTTGAGGAAGAGGTTCTTGGCCACCTGCTGCGGGATGGTGGAGCCCGACGGATCCTCCTGGCCGGTGAGGTGGGCCTCGGCGCGGCCGTACAGCTCGTCCCACGTGAAGGCGCCGGAGCGGTAGGGCAGCTGTGCGTCCTCGTGGGCGATGATCGCGGCGAGGAAGTTGCGCGACACGTACTCGACGGGCACCGACTGCTGGATCGCACCGTTGGGGTTGGCCGCCATGAACGCCGTCGTCGGCGGGTCGATCCAGCGCAGGGTGGCCATGCCCAGCGCCTGGATGACGAACAGGACCACCAGCAGCCGGACGATCCGCCGGGCCAGCCTCCGCCGCCGACGGGGCCGGTGCGGGCGGTCATCACGCGGGCGGTCGTCGCGCGGCCGTCGATCGTCGCGGTCTCCGCCCTGGTCGCGGCGGCGCGGCCAGCGCCCGGGTTGCTCCTCCGGCGGCGGGGGGGCGTACCGGTCGGGGCCCGCGGCGTCCCACGGCGCGGGCGGCGGTGGGAGCGGTCGCGACGGGACGGGACCGCCGTCGTACCGGGCCCAGCCGTCCTGGGGCCGGTCGGATTCGGCGCCGCCGGGCCGGCGGAGGCGAAGGGTGGGCCAGCGATCCGATGAGCCGTGGGGCATGGGCGGGTGCTCTCCCTGGTGGACGCGAACCGTCATGGTACGGCGGCGCAGCGTCAAACCGGGGCGCTCAAGCGGTGAGGTGCACGGAGATGACGACGTGGTCGGCGTCGTTGTCCGTGCTGCGGTCGACGGCGTTGCCGACAGCGGCGTGCGGGGAGGTGCTCGGCGTAGGTCCCCCGCGGCCCCGGTCGGCCGGCGATCAGTCGTAGGGGTTGGTGAGGACCGGACGGGCCTGGAGGACGTCGAAGGTGACCGTCGGGCCGACGGTGGTCGTGGTGCCCGGGACGTCGGCCGGGGCGCTGCCGTCGACGGTGAACGTGGCGTTCCAGGTGACGGTCAGCCCGGCGGTGTAGGTGCCACTGCGGTAGTCGTGCTCGACGCTGTGGTCGGGGTAGGGGGCGCCGGGCTCGGTGCTCGTCAGCTCGGTGCCGTCGCCGGTGTGCCAGGTGAAGGCACTGGCGGTCGCGACGATGTCCACGGTGAAGCCGCGAATGTC
>JALYNA010000128.1 GCA_030773455.1 Actinomycetota bacterium | reverse complement strand
GGGTCATCGGCGGGCACTGGGGCCTCGTGCCGAGCCTCGGCGTGCTGGCCCTGGACGACCGCATCGAGGCGTACTGCTGGCCGCAGGGGGTGATCAGCCACCTGTTCCGGGAGATCGCCGGCGGCCGACCGGGGGTGGTGACCAGGGTCGGCCTCGGCACGTTCGTCGATCCGCGCCACGGGGGCGGGCGGATGAACGACTGCACGACGGAGGAGCTGGTCGAGCTGGTGACGCTGCGCGGGGAGGAGCACCTGTTCTTCCCCGCGCAGCCGGTGCACGTGGCGCTGCTGCGCGGCACCACCGCCGACCCCGAGGGCAACATCACGATGGAGCGGGAGGCACTCACCCTCGAGGTGCTCTCCATGGCGCAGGCGGCCAAGAACTCCGGCGGCGTGGTCATCGTGCAGGTCGAGCGGGTCACCGAGCACCGGACGCTGAGCCCGCGCGAGGTGAAGATCCCCGGCGTCCTGGTCGACGCCGTCGTCGTCGCGCAGCCCGCCAACCACCGCCAGACCTTCGCCGAGGCCTACAACCCCGCCTACACCGGGGAGATCACCGCGCCCAGCACCGGGCTGGCCCCCATGCCGCTCGACGCGCGCAAGGTGATTGCCCGCCGCGCCGCGATGTTCCTGTCGACGAACGCGGTCGTGAACCTCGGTATCGGCATCCCCGAGGGGGTCGGGGCGGTGGCCGCCGAGGAGCGGGTCCTCGACCTGATCACGCTGACCGTCGAGCCCGGTGGCGTCGGCGGGATCCCGGCCGGCGGGCTGAGCTTCGGCGCCGTCGCCAACCCGCAGGCGATCATCGACCAGCCGTACCAGTTCGACTTCTACGACGGCGGCGGCCTCGACCAGGCGTTCCTGGGCATGGCCGAGGCCGACGCCGCGGGCAACGTCAACGTCAGCCGGTTCGGCCGCAAGGTCGCCGGTGCCGGCGGGTTCATAAACATCAGCCAGAACGCCAAGGCGGTCTTCTTCCTGGGCACGTTCACCGCGCGCTCGCGGATGGCGGTGCGCGACGGCGCGCTCGTCGTCGACGACACGGGGGCGGTCGCGAAGTTCCGCGACCAGGTGGGCCAGGTGACCTTCAACGGGCGGCTGGCCGCCGAGCGGGGGCAGTGCGTCTACTACCTCACCGAGCGGTGCGTCCTGCGGCTCACCGAGCAGGGGCTCGAGCTGGTCGAGGTCGCGCCGGGCATCGACGTCGAGCGCGACGTGCTGGCCCACATGGACTTCACTCCCGTCATCAGTGACGACCTGTGCACGATGGAGGCGGCGATCTTCCGCGACCGGCCGATGGGGCTGCGCGACCGCCCCCCGGTCGACATGGACGAGCGCTTCCGCCTCGATCCGGCCACCGACACCGTCTACGTCAACTTCGAGGGGCTGCGGCTGGTCACCGCGCAGGACGCCGACGACCTGGCCCTGGAACTGGACAGCCGGTTCGGCGCCCTCGGCCGCCGGGTGCACGTCGTCGTCAACTACGACAACTTCGACCTGGGCCCCGACGCCGCGGACACCTTCTTCGCCATGGTCAAGCGCAACGAGGAGCGCTTCTTCCTCTCCTCCACCCGCTACTCAACCAACGCCTTCTTCCGCCGCCAGTTCGGCCGGGAGTTCGGCGAGAGGGATCTCTACGCGAACTTCAGCGACGCCGGCGCCACCCCGGGAGGACGGCGGGTCGTACCGCGCTGACCCTCTCGATCGCCACTCAGGCGGGCGGCTGGGCGCCGACCACGCCGGCGACCACCGCGGCGGCCGCGTGACCGGAGCGGACGGCGTCCAGGACCGGGTCCCCGGCGCGCCAGCCGGCCAGCACGCCGGCGGCGAAGGCGTCCCCGCACCCGGTGGTGTCCCGCAGCCGCCCTGCGGCAGCGGCTCCACCGGCACCTTCTCCGCACCGGCCCCCGTCAGCACCCGGGTCGGTTGCGCGCCGGCGTGGACGAGCACCAGCTCTGGCGCCCACGCGGGCAGGTCGCCGCCACCTTCAGCACCTCCGCCTCGGCGGCGTTGCAGAACGGGACGTCGGACCGCAGCCCCGCGAGCAGTTCCACGTACGCCTCCGCCCCGTGGCGCTCGATCCGCGTCGCCGCGGCGACGTCGACGTTGACCCGCACTCCGCCGCCGTGCGCCAGGGACGCCACGGCCTGCACCGCGGCGGGAAAGCGCAGCAGGTCATAGCCGTCGAGGTGGACGACGGCGGCGCCGTCCAAGCACTCCGGGCGTACGTCGGCCGGCTCGAGCCCACCCTCCCCCGGTCGGTGAGCAGGGTCCGCTCGCCGTCGGGGTGAACCAGCACCGTCGACAGCGGCGCCCGGCCGCGGCGCACCACCGCCGTCCCGACCCCGCGCCCGGCCAGGGTGGCCAGCAGCCCGTCGGCGAGCGGATCGGCGCCGGCCCAGCCGGCCAGCCGCGTCGGCACACCCAGCCGCGCCAGGTTCGCCGTCACGTTCGCCGGCGCCCCGCCCGCCGTCGTCGTCCGCAGCACCCGCTGCTGCCCGCCGACCACCAAGTGGTTCGGACAACTCCAGCACCTGGTCGGCCACCAGCTTGCCCACCGCCACCACGGGACCCCGCCGGGCAGGGCGCGGCCAATCCAGGTCGGTGGAGGTCACGACGAGGTGGGGACCACCGCGCATCGGACCCCCGGTGCCCGTGCCAGCCTCAGGTCCGCGGTCAGCAGGGGCGCGCCCAGCAGCTCGGCGAGCGCGACGTAAACCGCGTCGTAGGCGCTCACGGAGTCGCGCAGGTCCAGAGCCCGGTCGAGGAGTGGGTCGTGTGCATGGCGGGCGATGGCCAGATCCCGGAGATCGCGGAGGGACGCCCGTCCCTCGTCGACCGTCAAGCGGCCGGAGAGGACCCATCGTCGAATCGCCGAGGTTGCCTCGACGTCGAGCAGATGGGGTGCGTGGGCCTGCTGGGACCGCAACGCGTCGCGGGCAGTGTCTCCGGCGGGACCGCTCACCAAGAGACCTGCGATGACGACCGACGCGTCGACGACGATCACCGGTCCGGACGCTCCGCGCGGACCGCCTCGACGACCTCCGCCATCGACAGGTCGAGCCGCCGTGACGTGGACCGGACGAGGACCTCCTCGATCGGCGGTCGTGCCGCCACGCGCTCGAGCTCGCGGAGCACGTAGTCGGACAGCGATACTCCGGCTGCCGCAGCGCGCCGGGCGAGCTCGGCGTGGACGTCGTCCGGCACGTGGCGGACCTGCAGCATCTTGGTCACTGCCCCAGGCTACATGCAATCCGCATGCAAGACCCTCGGTGACCCATGACCGGATGCGGCGTGCCCGGGGCGCGGGCAGGGGCGCGTCCTGCTGCCCGGTGATCGGGGGGTCCGGCCCACCGTCATCGTTCGACCCGGCGATGGTCACGCCGTGTGGTCGTGACCTCGTGAATCACGCGGCCGGGGTGGTGTCCGAGTGTGGCCAGGACTCGGATACCACCCCGGCGTGGCGGGTCAGCGGGCGGCGGTGGAGTCGTAGAGCCCGCCCTGGTCGACGGGGGCCGCCCCACGCTGGTCGTGAGGGACGCCGACCGTGACCGTGCCGCTGCAGTCGCCGCCGTGGCCGTCGTCCACGGTGTACGCCAGGTGGTAGACGCGGCCGTCACCGCGCCCGGACCGCTCGGCCATGAGCAGCGCCGTGGCCGTCCCCACCCCAGAGGCGTCCGGCTGGGTGGTGCCCGACCCGGGTTCGCGGACGGGCTCGTCCTGCCGGACCTCCGTCACTGTCACGGTCAGGTCGTCACCTTCAGGGTCGGTCAGGCCGGTGATGCCGACGGGGACCGGCTTGTGGTTCGGCGCCCACAGGCTGGAGACCGTCGGGGTCGCGGTGGCGCAGCTCGGGTCCCAGTTGAGCACGGTGACGGTGAGGCTGTCTTCGCCGGATCCGCCGTCCTTGTCGGTCACCGCGAGGCCCACCGTGTAGATGCCCTCGAGGGGGTAGGACGCCTCCCGCTGCACTGGGGTGCCTTAGGCGGCCCCGAGGGTCGGCGTCAGGGGCTGGTCTCCGCTCCAGCCGGCGGTGTAGGGGTCGTCCAGCGCGCCGGCGGGGTCCTGGAAGGTGCCGGTGAGGGAGACTGTGTCGTTGCGGTAGACCTCGAGGTCGCTTCCGAGGTTCACGGTGGGGGCCACGTTGACGACGCGGACCTCCGCCGGGTCCTCGTCGCAGACGCCGAACGTGTCGCACACGCGCAGCGCCACGGGGACCGTGGACGGGCCGTCGAGACCCAGCGCGGAGAAGACCGGGGTCTCTCCCGTGCCGTCGCCGAAGGCGCCGTCGCCGTTTGAAGTGCCAGGTCACCGTGGCGATGTTGCCGTCGGGGTCCGTGGCCCTGCCTGCCAGTGTGACCTCGCCGCCCTCGGGCACCTCGTACCCCTCACCGCCGGGGTCGGCCTGAGCGACCGGCGGGTCGTGAGGTCACGCACCCTCACCTGGACCCCGTCGGAGTCGGCGTACGCAGGCTCGAGCCGGTCGCGCACCGTCAGCTGGACTCCAACGTCTGGTCCTCGGTGAAGAGACCGACGGGGAAGGTCGGGCGGACCGCGGTCGGGTCGTCCAGGGTCACGGTTGGCCCGGACACCTGCCGCCACGCGTAGATGAGGTCGCGGTACCGGCTGCCGGACCCGTCGAGGCTGACCGAGCCCCCTTCGTCGACCGTCTGGTCGGGGCCGGCGTCGGCTGCGAGCCGCGGGGTCTTGGTGAGCCGGGCGATCAGCTGCACCTCGGTCGATTCGCCCTCCGGGCTAATGGTGTGCTGAGCGGTCTTACCGTCGGGCCCGCGGAACCCGACGATTTCCAGGAGGTAGGCGACGTTGCCCTCCTCGTAGGGGAACGACGCGTTGGGGTGCGGAAGGTTGACCGCGTCGGCGCACTGCCCCGCAAACACGCCGTATGGGCAAGGCCGCACGGCGTCGATGACCTCGTGGACGCCGAGTTTCATCGGCAGCGAGCCCGAGAAGGTGACCGCCCGGTCGCCGTCCCGGACCGTCGTCTGCACCTGGAAGTCGACTGCTGTGATGCCGTTGATCAACCCGACGACGGTGTTGGTGTGCCTCAGGGTCCCGAGGGAGAAGTCCTCCCCGAAGCGGCCCTCGTCCGTGGGGCTGAAGCCGAGGCTGCGCTGACCGCTGCCCCCGATCCCCCAGCTGACCTGGACAGGGTCACCGCCCGCGCACTGGTCCTGATCGGCCGCACCGCAGTACCTCACGGCGCTGCCGCCCGGCTCGGACGTGCGCCGTCAAACCTCGCCGAGGTGGTCGCCGACACCTGCGCCGTGGCCGCCACCGGATGGCCACGAGGGCCGCTGCACCGAGGATGGCTGCGGCCGTCCGCCTCTTCCGCATGCTGCTCCGTCCTGCCGTCGCCCCCCGGGCAGTCCGGGGGCAGGGGGGACGGATGCTGCTCCGGCACACGAGCAACCAGCGGGTGAGACAGGCGCTCGGTGAGAATGCGATAAGAGTGGCGTGTGAGATCGCGCGTCGCCGCGCCTCCCGCGCGCGGTCGCCGCGAACTGCCCGAATCCCCCACAGACCTGGGTGGGGGCGGTTGTGGCCTTCTGCCGCAGAGGCGCGGCGCGGGGCAGTCGTCAGAGGTGGCGCCGTGCGAGGCGTTCCAGCGCGGCGGTGAAGCTGTCGTTCCACAGGCCCAGGTGTTCCCACCGCTGGGCGACGTGGGCGGTGGCCTCCTTGGGTGTCATCCCTTCCTCGCGTACCAGCCAGGCGCGCAGCACCAGTCCGGTGCGGGAGGCGCCGCCGTGGCAGTGCACGAGCAGCCGGTGGCCTTCGGCGCGCAGGGCGGCCATGTCGTCGAGGACGTCGGCGAGCATGCCGTCGAGGTCGGCGTTGTGGTCGTTGTCGGCGATGTAGGCCATCCGGTGCAGCGGGTGGGTGAACGGCTCACCGAGGCGGCACAGCGAGATGACGGCGAAGTCCTCCTCGCTGTAGCGGGCGCCGTCGAGGTTGCCGGCCCAGATGCCGGGCAGCACCTCCCGCGGGCCGATCCGCGGAATCACTCCGGGGTCGTAGCTGTGCTGCGCTCCGCCGTCCAGGGCGGCGGCGAGTTGCTGCAGGTCGGCCAGCCGCCAGACCTTGTCGCCGTGCCCGGGCACCTTCCCGTGGACGACGGAGGCCCAGCGCATCGGGATGCCGCCCATCCCGTGCACCGCTCCGGCCAGCCCGCCGGCGACCGCGGCCACGGTGTCGGTGTCCCCGCCTAGGTCGATCACCAGCCGCAGCACCTCGCCGAAGTCCCGGCCGTGCCGCAGCGCCCACACCGCCTGACCGAGGGTCGGCCACACCGCGCCGTTGGACTCGGTGGCGTCCGAGGGCGTCCAGTCCGGCGCCAGCACGGTCGCCCACCGCTGGCGGTGCTCGCCGGCGACCGCCTCGAGCGCCGCGGGGATGGCCGCCAGCGGATCGCCGCCGTCGAGGGCCACGCGCACCAGTTCGTGGAAGACCGCGCAGCCCTCGTCGGCCGACGGGTCGCCGTGGGTGAGCGCGGAGATGCGGCGGGCGGCGTCCATGGTCACCTCGCGGCCGTCGCGGGCGAACCGGACGGCCGCCGGCGTCGTGCGCATTAGCGAGCCGTTGCCCGCGGCGTGTCCCGAGCGCGCGAAGTGCTCGGCCGCGGCGGTGTGCCACGGCAGGCCGGAGCCGAGGACGGCGCGGGTCTGGTTGCCGATGTCCGGCGGGTCGGCCGCCGCCCAGGTGCGGAACCGGTCGAACAGGTCGGCCTGGTCCAGGCCGCCGCGCTCGACCAGGGAGGTGGCCACCAGCAGTGCCATCTGGGTGTCGTCGGTGAACTCACCGGGCTCCCAGCCCAGCGACCCGCCGCCGCACATCTCGGTGTGCGCGCCTCGGGCCGGGGTGGGGAAGTGGGCCGAGAACTGCCCCGGCGGGCCGAACTCGAACGGGGCGCCGAGGGCGTCGCCGACGGCCGAGCCGACCAGCGCGCCAGCGGCGCGGGACGAGCGGTGGATGCGCGGGGTCACCCCAGCATCCTGCTGCGCCGAGCACGCACTGTCAGGCGCTGATGTCCTCGTGCGTGTTCACCCCCGGGATGCGCCGCACCGAGCCCCAGCCGAAGCGGGCCCACACGACCAGCAGCGCGGCGCCGGCGAGCGACCCGAGGGTGTCGCGGAGCAAATCGCCGTTGGTGTCGTCGTTGTCCTCCGACAGGGCCGTCCCGAACCAGGCGTCGGACCGCCACTCGTAGAGCTCCCACAGCGCCCCGATGGCGATGCCCAGGGCCGCGGTGACCACGCCGATGCCGACGTAGTGCCGGAGGTGCGTCTCGTCGCGCGGGTCCGGGACGACGTCCAGCCGGGCGAGCGCGATGTAGACGACCGGGGCCGTGAGCATCGGCAGGGTGAAGTGCACCAGGTCGTCGAAGCGCACGAACTCGTCGTACAGGCCGAACGTCTCGCCGAACCCCTGCAGCGCCATGCCGGCGGTCAGTGACAGGTCGTAGAGCCGCGGCAGGTTCACCAGTCGTGCGACGAGCGTGATGCTCCCCAGCACGGCCAGCACCCCCGCCGCCCCCCAGCGCCCGTTGACCGCGTACACCACGGCCCCGGCGACGATGACCAGCCGGAGGACGTCGATGCCGTCCCTGACCACCGGCGTCCAGTCACCCAGCAGCAGCGTCCGCCCGTCCACGTGGGTGCCGTACCCGCCGGTGCACCGAGGCTGCACACGCACGGCGAGCGGCCACGGCGCCGGGGGTCTGGCCACACAGAGAGGCATGCCGACCGCGGCCGACGGGCACCCGGCCGGCCGATCAGTCGTGCAGCGCCGACTCGACGTCCGTCCGGGAGAAATCCGTGCCCTCGAACAACAGTGGCTGGCCACTGGCGCGGGCCAGCGCATAGGAGAAGCAGTCGCCGAAGCCAAGCCCCGCCGGGTGCCCGCTGCCCTTGCCGAAGTCGCGGTACGCCTGACGGGCGATGTCGGCGTGCGCCTTCGTGACCGGCTCGACGGACACCTCCGCGGCAGCGATCAGGTCGTCGAGGCGGCGGCTGAGCACCGGTCGCGGTTGGCGTCCACGACGACGGCCGTCTCCAGGTAGCTGGCAGCTGACATCCGCACCGTGGAGGCGCCGGCCAGCGCCTCGACGAAGCGCTCGGCGTCCGGCTCGTCGCGCAGGATGGCGACCAGCGCGGACGTGTCCACGATCAACGCGGCAGGCCCGAGTCGTCGTACAGGAGCCGGCCGTGGTCGGTGCTGCGGTACGGCTCCACCCAGCGGCTCGCGGAGTCCTTGAGCACCGCCTCGATCCGCGCTCTCCGACCGGCCGCGGCCGTTTCGCCCTGCTCGCGGACCCGGTCCAGCCGCTCGCGCAGGGCGGTGACCACCGCCCGGGTCACGCTCTCCCCGGTGACCGCGGCGAGCTGACGAGCGAGCTCCACGGCCTCCGCGTTCTTGATGTTGAACGCGCTGGACGACTCCTCCTGAAGGGTGCTGTGGCTCTTCGCGGTGCGTCATCGGGCTCGGCCGTCACCCACGCGCCGGGAGGACACCACCCTTCCGGGCGTGTACAGGGCAACCCCCCGGTGCTGTGCTGTTGCCAGCCGGCCCCAGCGGCCGCGGACGACGCAGGACGGAGCACGCCGTGACCGATCGCGAGCTGGGGCCGACCGCCGGGGGCAGCCGGTCGACCCGGCCGGTGCGGTGCGTCAGCCGCGCCGCGGGCCACGCCGCCCACCCGGTCCACCTGCGGCTGTGTCACAGCAGCCCGGACGACGACTGGTCGCCGGTCATCGTGATGGGCGCGGTCGGCGATGTCGTCACGCTGGCCTGCGGCGAGGAGCTGCGGCGCCACCGGAACCACGACACCGGCCGCCTGCTCGACATGGTCGCGCAGGTCGGCCCCGACGCGATGCTCAACCTCCGCTACGGCCTGCTCTTCCTGCGGACATGGCCGCGTGAGGCCGGGGCGGTGTTCTCGCTGCAGGCCGTCGACCACCTGCCGCACCCCTGCGCTCCGGCGGCCGGCTGACGTGGCGGCGCGGCTGACCGCCCGTCGAGATCGCCGATCTCGCACGGCTGCAGCGTTACAGCCGGGCGAGATCGGCGATCTCGCCGCTGGGTGGGTCAGGCGATCCGGCGGGCGCCTGCGTAGCTCGGCATCGAGTCCAGCGCAATGACCTTGACCGACGAGCCCCAGCTGGGCGCGTGCACGATCTGGCCGTTCCCGATGTACATGGCCACGTGGGAGACCGGGCTGTAGAAGAACACCAGGTCACCGGGCCGCAGGTCGGCCTTCGCCACCGGGGTGCCGAACCTGGCCTGGTCGCGCGAGACCCGCGGGATCGTGATGCCGGCCGCCTGGTAGGCGAAGCGGGTCAGCCCCGAGCAGTCGAAGGCGTCGGGGCCGTTGCCACCCCACCGGTACGGGTCGCCCCGCTGGGCCAGTGCGGTGTCGACGGCCTTCTGGGCTGCGCCGTTGGGTGCAGCGGCCGGCGCGGCGGCCGGGGCGGCGGCGGCCGGGCCTACGTAGTGCGCCGAGGCCGGCAGCGGCGTGAGGGCGATGCCGGCTCCGGCGATGGCCGCGACGGCGATGCCGCGGAACGAGCGACGAGCGGTGGACGTGCGTGCAGTCGTCATCGACGACGTTCTCCTGTTCTCCACGACCGCCTACCGGGTTAGCTGACGGGTTCGGACGGGGGAGTCGCCCGGCGCGACGAGTCGCGCTCCACCCCAGTGCTGCTCGGGTCCCCGGTCCGGTGCCGGCACGTGTGCCGACATCCGGTTCGGCGTGTCCGGTGGGTGTCACAGAGGTCTCGTGACGAAGGGCCCTACCGGACGGCGCAGACGCTAGGTGCCTTCCGGGCGCGCTGCCGTGACGCAGCGGGGGGTTGCCGGCCCCACCCCTTCCGCACCCCGACACGCCGCGTCGACCAGCACGGACGCGGATCGTGCGCAACCGACGCCATGAGGAAACTGCAGGTCAGGAGTTCGTCGAGAAAGCTGACCGATCGCGGAGTGCCCGAACGCAGCGTGCTGGGACGGCGACGCAGGGCCGTCCGGCTGCGGGGGATTGGACCGGCTCCTGCCCGGGCACGACACAGGGCAACCCAACCGAGGAGGAACAGACCATGGCCGGCATGTTGAGGAAGGTCCTGGCGTCGGGTCTCGCGGCGAAGGTCCTCCGGGAGGCCCGCAAGCCGCAGAACCAGGCCAAGATCAAGGAGTTCATCGCCAAGATGGGCGAGCAGAACAAGAAGCAGGGCGGCGGCCGGGGCTACGGCCGCGGTCCCGTGCGATGAGCGCACCGCACTGACGCCGACGGCGACCCCCGCTCGCGACGCGCGCGGGGATCGCCGTCATGCTCGGGGACCGTGCTGCGCATCGCCGTCCTCGACGACTTCCAGTCCGTCTCCGCCGACTTCGCCGACTGGTCCGGCCTCCCGGAGCAGGCCGACGTCGTCGCCTTTGCCGACCACCTCGACGACGAGGACGCCGTCGCCGAGCGGCTGGCCGGGTTCGACGTCGTGGTCGCGATGCGAGAGCGCACCCCGTTCCCGCGCAGCCTGCTCGACCGGCTCCCGCACCTGCGGCTGCTGGTCACCACCGGCGCGCGCAACGCGGCCATCGACGTCGCCACGGCCGCCGAGCGCGGCGTGACCGTCTGCGGCACCGGCGCGCACCCGACCGGCCCGGTGGAGCTGACCTGGGCGCTCATCCTGGGGCTGGCCCGGCACCTGCCCACGGAGGACGCCGGCGTGCGGGCCGGCGGCTGGCAGCGCACCGTCGGCACCGACCTCGCCGGCGCCATCCTCGGCGTCGTCGGCCTCGGCCGGCTGGGCACCCGGGTCGCGCGGATCGGCCAGGCCTTCGGCATGGACGTCGTCGCCTGGAGCCAGAACCTCACCGACGAGCGCGCCGCGGAGGTCGACGTCCGCCGGGTGGACAAGGACGTCCTGCTCGCCACCGCCGACGTCGTGACGCTGCACCTGGTGCTCTCCGAGCGCACCCGCGGGCTGGTCGGCCGCGACGACCTCGCCCGGATGAAGCCCACCGCGGTCCTGGTGAACACCTCGCGCGGGCCCATCGTCGACGAGACCGCCCTCCTCGACGCCCTGCAGGAGGGGCGGATCGGCGGCGCCGGCCTCGACGTCTACGACCGCGAGCCGCTGCCCCTGGACTCGCCGCTGCGCAGCGCGCCGCGCACCGTGCTCACCCCGCACCTGGGCTACGTCACCCGGGACACCTACACGGTCTTCTACCGGGAAGCGGTCGAGGACGTCGCCGCCTTCCTCCGCGGCGAGCCGGTGCGGGTCATCGCGCCCGCGTGATCCGTGCCGGGCCCGGGTATCCCTCCGGGCCCGACACGAGGAGGCCGCGATGACCGAGGGCAACATGACCGGCCGTCCCTACGGCGGCACCAACCAGCCGACCGACGACGACGTTCTGCCCGGCGAGCGCCCGGAGCCCGGCGAGGTCGGGCCACCGTCGCAGCAGGAGGAACCGCGCGCGGCGGAGGGCAAGATGTCCGGCTACCCGGGTGAGCCGGGCAGCGGCGTGCCGAACGTGGACGACCCCCCGGTGGGGGAGAACCGCAGCTGAGCCGGCCCGGCCGGCGGCGCCGGCTCACCGCGCCGTCGTCGGCCTGCTCACCGGCGGGGGGTGCGCCGTCCCCCCGGATGACCCCGGCTCTCAGTCTCAGGCGGCGCCGAGCGGTGACCGGCCGGCGTCCCGGGACACCGCGCCGTCGATCAGCTCCGCCATGCCCACCATGCCCAGCAGGCGGGTCACGAACGGCGACGGGTCGACCAGCCGCAGCGTGCAGCCCCGGCTCTCGGCCAGCGCCGCTCCGGCGGCGATCACCCGCAGCCCCTCGGCGTCGCAGAAGCTGAGGCCCGCGGCGTCGACGGTCCATGTGCTGTGCCCGGTCAGGGGGAGCGCGGCGAGGGCGTCGGCGAGCCGGTGGGCGACGGCGCGGTCGAGCTCGCGGTGGCCGTGATCCGGGCGGCCCGCAGGTCGATGGAGAGCAGCAGCGGGCGAGAGCGGCCCTCCGCCCAGCGTTCCGTGACGACACGTGCGCGCATGGTTCAACCCCCTGCGGGGCGCCGGGGGCCGGCAGGGCCGACGGAGGACGTCCCGTGATCGTGCGGGTCCAGGCCGGCTCCTCGACCTGCGTACGACGTTAACAGCGTCCGGGGACGACCGCTGGTGCGCAATGACACGGGCCACCACCGACCGTGCCGACACGCGGGACGGGCCGCCGGCCGCACCTCGGGGTACTCCCGTCCCGCCGACGCTTGCGGGGCACCGGCCGGGGTAGGCGTCAGCCCATGAGCGAGACGAACGAGCAGGTCGGCAAGGTCGAGGTGGTCGCCGCGGGCACCGGGCAGATGGGGCAGCGCTACCTGGCGGCGGGCTCCCGGGTGGCCATGCGGCTGTGGGACGAGCAGCCGGCCAGCGAGGGCAAGCCGGAGGTGGCCCGGGACTACGAGACGGTCGGCTATGTCATCTCCGGGCGGGCCCGGCTGCGCGCGGGGGAGCAGACGCTGGAGCTGGGACCGGGCGACTCCTGGGTCGTGCCGGCGGGGCTGACCCAC
>JALYNA010000127.1 GCA_030773455.1 Actinomycetota bacterium | reverse complement strand
CTGACCGGGTGGAACCTGCAGGCCGAGCCGTACACCGTGGGAGACCTGTGCGGCCTGTCCGGCATGCAGATCCCGCTGGCGCGTACCGACGCGGACGCAGTCGACGGCGACGAGCGGCCCACCCTGCAGGAGCTGTACTCGAGCCAGGACGGCTACGTGCAGGCGGTGCGAGAGGCGGCCGATGCGCTCGTCGCCGACCGGCTGCTCCTGCCCGCCGACGCCCGTGCTGCACTGCAGGCCGCCTACGACCGCACCGTGTTGCCCGGTACCAGCCCGGGAGGTGCGTTGCGAGTTCTGCACACCAGCCCTGACGTCGGTCCGGTGGACGTGTGGGTCGATGGCGAGAGGATCGTCGAGGGGGCCGGGTTCGGGGCCCTCAGTGACTACACGCCCGTGGTTCCCGGTCGGCACCGGATCGAGCTGAAGACCGCTCCGTCCACGGAGGCCGACGTGGCGGTGCTCGCCGAGACCGTCTCCACCGAGGACAAGCCGACGACGGTGACCGCTGTCGGCTCGGCGACCGACGACGGGGCACCGCTGACGCTGTCGGTGCTCCCGGACGCCGTCCCGTCCGAGGGCGAGGCTGCGGGACTGCGGGTGGTCCATGCCAGCCCGGACCTCGGAGCCGTCGACGTGCAGGTCCGCCCCACCCCGGACGGTGGGTGGGCCCCGGCCGCCACCGCCATCGCCTTCGGTGAGGACAGCGGCTATCTGTCCCTCGATCCTGGTGTCCAGGACGTGCGGTTGCTGGCCGCCGGCAGCGACGAGGTGTTCGCTGTGGTCGGCGACGTGGTGGCCGGCGCGGGCCCGCTCCAGACCGCCTACGCGATCGGCCTGGCCACTCCTGGCCAGGACCAGCCAGGGCTGCGCGTCCTCGTCCTACCCGACGGACCCGGCGCCGACCCCTCGGCCCCGCTGGCCGACCAGACCCCGGTGGCCGACACCGACGAACGCCGTGACGACCCGGTCGAGCACCGCTACGTCCACGGTTCCATCGGCGATGCCGACTACCAGCTCGCCCTGCCCGCGGACTGGAACGGCAAGCTGTTGACCTCCAGCCGCGGCTTCTCCGGTGACGAGTTCAGCAACGACGCGACCTACAAGGACATCGCGCTGCGCAACGGCTACGCCTACGCCGCGAGCGACGAGGGCTGGAACCGGTACACCATCGACGAGGAGCCGGAAGACTCCTACTACGAGTCTCGCCGCCGCATCGCCGAGCTCACCCAGCACGCCACCGGTGTGGTGGCCGCCCACTACGGGCAGGCGCCCGACCGCAGCCTGCTGGCCGGCGGCTCCAACGGCGGCCACCACACCAAGTGGCTGATCGAGTCATTCCCTGAGCTCTACGACGGCGGCGTCAGCATGTACGGCTACAACTCGGGCTTGGAGATGTGGCGGGCCTTCCCGATCTTTCTGCGCAACTACGACGTCATCGAGCCGCGCATCGGCGACGTCATCGCCGCCGGTGGCAGCGACGTCGATCCACCTCTGACCACCGAACAGTCCGATGCGCTCGCGGCGATCTACTCCATCCCCGCCGAACTGCGTGGCGGCTTCTCCTACGACGTCGGCCGTGCGCCGGGCTCCGAGCGCGAGTGGCCGGAGGCATACGTGTCTGCCATCGGATACCTCAGCGACTCGATCGGCGAGTGGGACCCCACCTACGACCCGGACGGCGACGGCGCGGTCTCCCTCGATGAACTCAAGACTTGGGATCCCTACGACGCGCCAGCCGGGGCGCAGGCCGAGATGCGCCTGCTCGACCTCACCGGCGACCTCAAACGGCCGATCATCGTCGGCCACGGCACCGCCGACACCATCGTCACCCCCAAGGACGCCACGGGCTACGAGCAGCTGGTCGCTCAGGCCGGCGACGACGCCCTGCTGCGCACCTACCTGATCCCGGAGATGGGCCACGGTGGTGCCGCCGTCCACCCGTTCGTCCAGCAGGCACTGGCCGCCGTGGAGGACTGGATCACCCAGCGAGAGATCGACGCGGAAAGCACCGGACCCGGCCGCATCATCGGCTTGGAGCCACTCGACAGCAATTAGCCCAGGTGCGCAGTCGTGCCGGCCGACCGGGACCGCCCCGAGCGATCCCGGAACGACCGGCCGGCGCTGTTCATCGCAGCCAGCGGGTGTTGTCCGGCAGCCGCTCGGTCACCCCGCGCGCGTCCAGCCACTCCATCAGCGGGACGGCGACCCGCCGGGTGGTCCCCCACGCCGAGCGGGCCGTGCTGAGCGTGAACGGCGCGGGGACGCCGGCCAGCCGGGCCCGGGCCTCGCCCTCCACCCCGGGCGCGAGGTAGACGCCGTCGGCGATCTTCACCAGCTGCCCGTCGCGGACGGCGGCGGCAAGCTCCCGCGGTCCCAGCCCGGCGGCGCGCAGCTCGTCGGCGTCCGGCGCGGCGAACGGGTCGGCGACCAACCGGGCGCGGATGCCGTCGAC
>JALYNA010000126.1 GCA_030773455.1 Actinomycetota bacterium | reverse complement strand
GCGTCGACCAGCCCGCCGGCCAGCACGACCGCCTCGACGAACGGCTCGGGGGCGAGCACCCGGCCGATCTCCTCGGCGACGATCGCCACCTCGATGGGGCCGGCGCCCATGCCGCCGTGCTCCTCGGCGAAGGGCAGGCCCAGCAGGCCC
Organism: Actinomycetota bacterium; assembly: GCA_030773455.1. Classification (GTDB taxonomy): domain Bacteria; phylum Actinomycetota; class Actinomycetes; order Mycobacteriales; family Geodermatophilaceae; genus Geodermatophilus. The sequence continues at coordinate 2,701 of JALYNA010000126.1, read as the reverse complement.
ATCTCGGCCAGCCGCGACCAGGTCTTCTCGTCGAAGCCCGGGTCGGCGGCGGTCACCCGGCGGCGCTGCTCGCTGTCGCCGTAGGCGCGCTCCAGCAGGCCGCGCACGGCCTCCCGGAGGTCGTTCTGCTCACTGTCGAAGGTGAAGTCCACGGTGTCCTCTACAGCCCCAGGATCGTGCCGGCGATGATGGTGCGCTGCACCTCGTTGGAGCCTCCGTAGATGGAGACCTTGCGGTAGTTGAGGTACTCCGGCGTGGCCACGCGGGCCCAGTCCGGGACCTCGGAACCGCCGTCGGCGAACGAGGCCAGCGACAGCGGGCCGGCCATGTCGACGACCAGCTCGGTGATGGCCTGCTGCAGCTCGGAGCCGCGCAGCTTGAGCACCGACGAGGCGGGGTGCGGCTTGCCGTCGGCCGAGTGCGCGGCCACCCGCAGGGCGGTGAGCTCCAGTGCCAGCAGCTCGTTCTCCACCTCGGCGATGCGCGCGGCCGTCCGCGGGTCCTCCGCCAGCGGGCGGCCGCCGACGGTGATCTCCTGCGCGTACTGCTTGGCCTGGGCGAGCAGGCGCTTGGAGGCGCCGACGCGCGCGATGCCCACCCGCTCGTTGCCGAGCAGGAACTTGGCGTAGTCCCAGCCGCGGTTCTCCTCGCCGATCAGGTTCTCCGCCGGCACCCGGACGTCTTCGAAGAAGACCTCGTTGACCTCGAAGCTGCCGTCGATGAGCTCGATGGGCCGCAGGGTGACCCCGGGGGACTCCATGGGGAAAACGAGCAGCGAGATGCCGCGCTGCTTCTTCTCCGCGGTCGGGTCCGTGCGGACCAGGCAGAAGATCCAGTCGGCGTGCTGACCCAGCGTCGTCCACGTCTTCTGGCCGTTGACGACCCAGTCGTCACCGTCGCGGACGGCGGTGGTGCGCAAGGACGCCAGGTCGGAGCCGGCGTCAGGCTCGGAGAAGCCCTGGCACCACCAGATGTCGATGTTGGCCGTCTTCGGCAGGAAACGCTCCTTCTGCTCCTGGCTGCCGAAGGCCGCAATCACCGGGCCGATCATGCTGGCGTTGAAGGCCAGCGGCTCCGGGACGCAGGCCAGCTGCATCTCCTCGCGCCAGATGTGCCGCTGCAGCGGCGTCCAGTCCCGGCCTCCCCACTCCACCGGCCAATGCGGCACGGCCAGCCCGGCGGCGTTCAGGATGCGCTGGGTCTGGACGTACTGGTCCTTGGTGACGTGCCGCCGGGCCGCGACGGTGTCCCGGATCTCCCGGGGCACCTGGGTGGTGAAGAACGTCCGCATCTCCTCCCGGAAGGCCTGCAGCTCCGGGGACAGTTGCAACCGCATCGGGCCTCTCTCCTGACGTCGGCCACCCTCGTCGGGACTCCGTCCCGCGGGGTGGGGCTCCGACGATCCCACACGAGCTACCCGCCGGTAACCCCCGGGCTCCGGTGTGGGGGCGTGTCGACCGGACGGGTGGAACGCGCGCCGGTGGGCGCGGATCGGCAGGTTCCGCGTCGGTTCCTGCCGATCCCTGCGCGCGGTCGCCACGCCGGTCGCGCGCGGCCGGCGCCCGGAGGGAACGCGCCCTGCCCACCGGCCGTTGCGCAGGCCATGGAGCTGACCTGTCCCAAGTGCCAGGGCTCGATGCGCACCTACGAGCGCAACGGGGTGCACGTCGACCAGTGCACCGAGTGCCGCGGCATCTTCCTCGACCGCGGCGAGCTCGAGCGGCTGATCGACGCCGAGACCGAGTGGCACGAGGGCGGCCGGCCGTCGGCGGCGCCGTCGTCCGCCCCGCACGGCGGGTCGGGTCACTCGACCGGCGGCCACGGCCCGGCCGGGTACGGCTCCGCCGGGCAGGGGTCGGGTGGGTACGGGTCCGGCGGGCTCGGCGCGGTCGTCGGCGAGGTGCTCAACCAGGTGTCGAAGAAGCAGCACTCCTCCCACTACGGGCACAAGCGCAAGCAGTCGTTCCTGGGTGAGCTGTTCGGCTGACGCCCCCGCGGGGGACCCTGGGAGCCGTGTTCGACGTCGACTGGATGGGCCAGCTCGCTCGCGAGGTGCTGCGGGAGCGGCTGCCGGCGCTGATCGCCGAGGCGTGCGCCTGGAGCGTGGGGATGTCCGACCGGCCGCACCACGAGCGGCGCCGGGGCCGGCTGAGCGAGACCGGCGGCACGATCGGCGACCGGATCGCCCGGGGGCAGTCGCTGTCCGGCGAGGAGGACGGTCGGCTGGACCTCGGCGACGCCCGGGCGGGCAGCTTCCGTGACGTGCTCAACGCGGTGGACGCCGACGGGGTGCTGTTCGCCGATCGGTTCGACCGCGAGGTGCTCGATCCCTTCGTGCTGGCCACCTGCGTCCTGGCCGCCGAGCGGGCGCAGGCGACCCGGCGGGCGGAGTGGGCGGAGCTGCTCGACGACCTCGGGGAGGACGGCCGCGACCTGGTCGGCGTCGTCCGTGCGGGGGAGTGGGAGGCGTCGTTGCGGACCGAGGCCGAGCACCTGGTGCTGGCCGCGCTGGCTGACATGCCGCTCCTGGAGGTGGAGGCCGAGGGCCTGCCGCTCTCCCTGGTGCGGGCCGCCGAGGCGCTGACGCGGGAGGCGGCGAGCCCGCCGCCGTCCGCGCCGGCGGGGGAGGACCCGGCCGCGTCGGGTGCGGTCTTCCTCGCCCGGGCCGCGATGGCGGGGGCGGGGCTGGCCGAGCCGGTGC
>JALYNA010000125.1 GCA_030773455.1 Actinomycetota bacterium | reverse complement strand
GCCAGCACCTAGGCGCGCCGGGCCGCGAGCTCCCGCCGCAGCCGGCGCAGGTGCCGGGCGAGGTCCCCGCTCTGGGCGAGCGCGGCGAACACCCGCTGCCCCGCCCGCGCGGGCCGGGTGCCGGTCGCCGTCCGCCGGGCGACGAGGGCCGCGCGCAGCTCGGGCGGGGCGACCAGCCACCCCACGCCCAGCGTCGGGCTCACGATCTTGCTGGTGGTACCCAGGTGCACCGTGACGTAGGGACCGAGCACGCCCAGCAGCGGGAGGGGCGCCACGTCGTAGCGCAGCTCGCCGTCGTAGTCGTCCTCCAGGACCCACCAGCCCTCGGCGCGGGCCCGGGCGACCAGCGCCAGCCTCCGGGCCGCGGAGAGACGGCGGCCGAGCGGGTACTGGTGCGCCGGGGTGCAGTAGACCGCGGCGAGGCCTGCGGGAACGTCGTCGACCACCAGGCCGTCGCCGTCCACGGGCAGCGGCACCACCGCGACCCCGGCGTCCCGCAGCGCGCCGACCACCCGCTGGTAGCCGGGGTCCTCGACGCCCACCCGGCTGCCGGGCGGCAGGAGCCGGGCGACCTCGGCGACGGCGGCCGAGGTCCCGGCGGTGGCGAGCACGTCCTCGGGCGCGGCGGCCAGGCCGCGGTGGCGGAGCAGGTGCTCGGTGATCGTGCGCTGGAAGCCCGGGTCGGCGGCCGGCTGCGGGCCGGCGTCCGGAGCGGAGTCGTCGGCGGCGCGCCACGCCCGCCGCCAGGCCGTGCGGTCGAGCACCTCCAGGCACGGCGCGCCGGCACGCAGGTCGACCGGCGCGGCGACCGTCCGCGGGACCGCCGCCCGCGACGGGGGCGCAACGGCGACGGGGCCGCCGCGCCGACGACGAAGGTGCCGACGCCGCTACGCCCATCGACCCACCCCTCGGCCAGCAGCTGGTCGTAGGCCGTTGCGGTGACGGTCCAGGCGATGACCTGGATCTCCGCGCCGACGTCCTCCTCGACGCCCTGGCAGTTGTAGAGGCGGCGGTCCCGCGCGAGCCCGGGTCGAGCACCAGGCCCATCAGCCCGGTCTCCCCGGTGGCGAACAGGTCTGCGAAGTCGGCGTCCAGCTCCTGCACCGTGCCGCCGGGCAGCACCGCGGTCAGCCCGCCGGAGCGCTCGTCGAGCAGCAGGGTCCCGTCCGGGCCTGTGCGACGTCCCACGGGTGGTCCAGACCCTCGGCGACGACGGCCACGTCGAGCGCCGGTCCCCGCCCGGACATCCCGGTCCCGGCTCCCTCCTCGGCCGTCGCAGAGCACGCGGACAGCAGCAGGACGGCCCCCATGCAGGGTCCCGCAGGCCCCGTCCAGAGGCTCACCGTGAGCGTGCGAACGGTGAGGGGGACGGGGTCCTTCTACGAGCGTTGGGGGCATGGGGGTCCTTGCTCAGCTGGTGCGGGTGACGACGTAGTCGCACAGTGCCGACAGCGCCTCGCGGACCGGCCCCGCGGGGACGCCGGACAGCCGGGCCTGCGCCCGGTCGGCGTACTCGCGGAGCACCTCGGTGGCCCGTTGGAGGGCCGCCGAGGAGCGCAGCAACTCCAGCGCCTCGGCGTGCTCGTCCTCGTCGGGGATCGGCCGGGAGACCAGCTCGCGCAGCCGCTGCTCGGCCGGGTCGTCGCCGGCGAGGGCCATGAGGGCGGGCAGCGTGGCGATGCCCTCCCGCAGGTCCGTGCCGGGGGACTTCCCCGAGGCGCCGTCCCGGCTGACGATGTCGAGCAGGTCGTCGGAGAGCTGGAAGGCGACCCCGACCTCCTCGCCGAAGGCGGTCAGGGCGGTGACCAGCCCGGCGTCCACCCCGGCGAACGAGGCGCCGAAACGCGCCGAGGTGGCGACCAGGGAGCCGGTCTTGTCGGCGAGCACGTCGAGGTAGTGGGCGATCGGATCGTCGCCGGGCTGGGCGCCGACGGTCTCCTGGATCTGCCCGGTGACCAGCCGCTCGAAGGTCCGCGCCTGGATGCGCACCGCCTCGGGGCCGAGGTCGGCCAGCAGATCGGAGGCCCGGGCGAAGAGGAAGTCGCCGGTCAGGATGGCGATGCTGTTGGACCACCGGCTGTTGGCGCTGGGCGCTCCGCGGCGCACCGCGGCCTCGTCCATGACGTCGTCGTGGTACAGCGTGGCCAGGTGGGTGAGCTCGCAGACCACCGCGCTCTGGGTAACGCGCTCGGCGTGCGGGTCGCCGAGCTCGGCGGCGAGCAGGGCCAGGAGCGGCCGGAAGCGCTTGCCGCCGGCGGCCACCAGGTGCCCGGCCGCCTCCCGCACGAAGGCGTGCTCGCTGCCGACGGCGGTGAGCAGCGCCTCCTCGACCCGGCCCAGACCCTCGGCGAGCCGGACCCCGAGGTCGCCCTCGGGCAGCCACGGGCCGATCGCCGAGGCGGGGGTCGAGATCCGCTGCCAGGTGTCGGTCGGGGTCTCCCCGCGGACGGCGGCGCTGGCTCCGGTCATCAACCGACGAAGATAGCCGCCTGCCCGGCGAGATCGAGCACCGCCCCGGGCACGACGCCCAGGATCACCGTCGCGGTGACCGTCACGGCGAGCACGAGCGTCGTCGGCACGCCGGGCACGCCGATCGTCGGGCCGTCGGCGGCCGGCTCGGAGAAGTACATGAGCACGATGACCCGCAGGTAGAAGAACGCCGCCACGGCGCTGGCCAGCAGCGCGACGACGACCAACGGCCAGGCTCCGTCGTCGATCGCGGCCCGGAAGACGGCGAACTTGCCGGTGAACCCGCTGGTGAGCGGGATGCCGGCCAGCGCGAGCAGGAAGAGCGCCATCACCGCCGCCGTCAGCGGCGAGCGGCGGCCCAGTCCGGCCCACTTGGCCAGGTGCGTGGCCTCGCCGTCGCCCTCGCGCACCAGCGTCAGCACCGCGAAGGCGCCGAGCGTGGTGAGCCCGTAGGCCAGCAGGTAGAACATCGTGCCCGCGAGCCCCGAGCCGGTGCCGTCGGGGCCGCTGCCGTAGCCGAGGACGCCGGTGAGCAGGAAACCGGCGTGCGCGATGGAGGAGTAGGCGAGCATCCGCTTGAGGTCGGTCTGGGTGAGCCCGAGGACGGCGCCGACGACCATCGAGACGATCGCGATGCCGTAGACCAGCGGTCGCCAGGTCCACTCGCTGGTGCCGAAGGCGACGTAGAGCAGCCGCAGGATGGCCCCGAAGGCCGCGACCTTGGTGCAGGCGGCCATGAAGGCGGTGACCGGCGTCGGGGCGCCCTGGTAGACGTCCGGCGTCCAGGCGTGGAAGGGCGCCACGCTTGCCTTGAACATCAGCCCCACCACGAGCAGCGCCAGGCCCAGCACCAGCAGGACGCCGCCACCGGTCTCCGCGGCAGCCGCCTCCCGGATGACCGAGAGCCGGATGCTGCCGGTGGCGCCGTAGACTAGCGCGAGGCCGTAGAGGAAGAAGGCGGACGCGAACGCGCCCAGCAGGAAGTACTTGACCGCCGCCTCCTGCGATAGCAGCCGCCGCCGCCGGGCCAACCCGCTGATCAGGTACAGCGGCAGGCTGAGCACCTCGAGGGCGACGAACATGACCAGCAGGTCGTTGGCCGCGACGAACAGCATCATGCCGCCGATGGCGAAGGTCGCCAGCGGGTAGACCTCGGTCTGCACGCGCGACGCCGTGAGGAGCTCGCGGTCGCGCGGGCTGCCCGCGGGCACGGCGGCAGCGGCGACGAACGCCGATCGGGCCGGGTCCAGGGAGCGCTCGGCGAACAGCAGCAGCGACAGCGCGCCGAGGCCGGCGATGGTGGCCTGCAGGAAGACAGCGGCGCCGTCGACGGCGAGGGCACCGCCGGCGGTCACCTGCCGCTCCCCCGCCAGCAGCAGGCTGGTGACCAGCCCGCCGAGGGTGCCGGCGAGGGCGACGGCGACCTGCACCGGGTGTCGGGTCTCCCGCGGCGCGAAGGCCTCGACGAGGACGCCGACGCACGCCGCGCCGAAGACGCACAGCAGCGGCGCCAGAGCCGCCAGGGAGAGGGCCGGGGCCTCGATCATCAGTCCGTCCCCCCGACGGGAGCCTCGGGCGTGACGCCGGCCGGGTCGGCCCCGACGTCGCTCATCGTGGCGACGACCGCCGGCTCGACGAGGTCGACCAGCGGCTGCGGGTAGACCCCCAGCGCGATGATCAGTGCGACCATCGGCGCGGCGACGGCCAGCTCGCGGCCGGACAGGTCGCGGATCCGCAGCCCGGCCGGCGCGGCCGCCGGCGCCTCGAGGGTGGCGGTGGCCGCGGTG
>JALYNA010000124.1 GCA_030773455.1 Actinomycetota bacterium | reverse complement strand
GCCTACCGGGTCGCCCGGCGCCGGCCCACCAACACCCGCACCGGGCTGCAGGCCTTCCTCGGCACCGAGCTGCACCGCGGGGTGCTGCGCGCCCTGCGGCGCCAGTACGGCGGGTTGACGGAGGTCGGGCTCAAGGGCGAGCAGGTCAAGGGCCGCTGCGACTGGTGGCACGCCCCGGTCGTCGAGGACCTCAAGACCACGTCCCGGTTCGGGTTCGAGCGGGTCCTCACCCGTGGGGTGCCCGCCAAGCACTGGTTCCAGGTCGCCGTCTACGCCTGGCTCCTGCGCACCGGGCAGACCCACGACCGGCGGCTTCCGGCCGGCACCGGGCAGGAGGTCGAGGGGCTGCGCATCCGCTACCTCTCCCGCGACTCGGGCGAGGACGTCGTCTTCGAGGCCGACCACGACCCGGCGCTGACCGCCGAGGCCCTGTGGCTCACCGAGGTGTACGCCACCGTGGACGACGAGGGGGTCGACGTCGTCCCCCGCGACGGGTTCGGGCCCGGTGTGGACACCATGTGCGACTGGTGCCCGTTCCTGGACCTGTGCTGGGGCCCGCCCGTGGACCCGGAGACCGAGGGCGACGTCTCCCGCCAGTCCCGCCTGACGGTCACCGACCAGGACTACGTCGACGCCGTCCACGACTACGACGCCTGGCGGGCCGCGGAGAACGAGGCCAGGCGCCACAAGGAGTACGCGCGGGAGCGGTTGCGGGGCCGGTCCGGGCCGGCGGACGACCTGTACTGCGAGTGGTCCGGCGTCGACCTGCGCACGCAGGTCGACAAGGACGCCGCGGTCGAGCGGCTGGCCGATCTGGGTGAGGTCGTGCCCACCCGGAGGATCCGCAGCCCGCAGACGATCCGGGTCACGCGGAACGGCACCCGGCCCGACTGAGCGCTCCTGACCGCGGCGGCCCAGCCGGAGGAACGAATCTCCGGGGCCGGTCGTCCGACCGGCCCCTTCCCGGGAGGCACCCATGACCACCGTCTCGACGAGCAACCTGGCCGCCGGGGAGCCGGTCCTGACCAGCGACGTCGTCGGCACGGACTTTGGCGTGCCGTTGGTCCGGCCGACCAGGACCAGACAGGGGAGCCGGGTCCGGGTCATGCGGTCGCGCTGCCGGGCACACGGTGGAGTCGTCGTGTGGTTCACCGACGGCACCAAGACCCCGCCGCTCCACGGGCGCACGAACTGGATCGTGGCCGAGCCGGAGCCGGGTGCACCCGCTCCCGCGCGCGTCGTGGCATGACGCGAGGGCGCCGGTCACGGCCTTTGCCAGACCGGTCGAGGCCCCCGCGCTCGCCCACTGGGGACGCCGGGCGGGGGCCGGTCAATACGACTCGCGGCGCACCTGCCGCTCGTGGTCGACCACGGCGCGGAGCCTCTCCACCGTCACCTGGGCCTCCATCTCCAGTCCGCCCAAGGTCTCCTCCACGAGGTCCAGCCGCTCCCACCAGACCCGCAGCGTGTCGGGGTCGGCCAGGTCCGACGACGCTAGGGCCAGCAGTCCCCGGATCGACGCGTCGGCCGCCTCCAGCACACCGGAGTCGTCGTCCGGAGACCGTGTCCGCGCCGCCCAGAACACCTCCGCCCACAGCGCGGCGACGCCGTGGCTGCCGGCCGGCGGCACGCTCTGCGGGAAGGCCCGCCGCCGGTCCCTGACAACCGCCACGAGCCGCAGCGCCAGCAGCTGACGCACCCGCCGCAGGAACTCCGGTGCCACGGCGACCCGCGCCCGCGCCGACCGGGCGCCGATCATCCGTCCGTACGCTGCGGCCACCCGCTGCCCGGCCTGCTGGGTGCGGTCCCACAGCTCATAGCCCGTCAGCTCCGCGAGGGCGCCGGGCGCATCGTCCGCGTCGAACCCATCGGTCACGCCGCGGAACGCTAGAGCCCCCTGCCGACGTCCTCTGGCCGACTCGCCCGGCCGCCTCGGGGCGGCAGCCGCGGAACGGGGGTCATCTCGAGCACCGTCGGGTCCGGTCGCGAGGCGTCCGCGGCGGCGCCGGCCTCGACCGTCCCCGGCATCGAGGACGCCGGGACTAGCACGTGTGGGTGTCCGAGGGGCGACTCGTTACATGTGCACACGGCTTCGGGGCTGTTGACGCCGGCCGTGCTCGCTACCGAGTGAGGCGCCGAGGGAAGGGGAAGCCGAGGCTGGTGTAGCCGGGTGGTGACGGCCTCGCCGGCCGCCTGCACGGGGACACGACCGACTCGAGCCGCAGCGCGGGGTGGGGCAACCGCTGACCTGGAGCCGGACGTGGCCCGACCAGCACGGCGAGCGGCGCGATGTCCGGTACCCAGGCGTGCTCCGGGGTAGCGACGGAGGAGAGACCGAGGAGCGCCCGGGGTGAGGAGCGGATGTCGGCGATCAAGCAACTGGACCGGTTCCAGCGCCGGCATCCTGTCGTGGGCTTCCCGCTGGCGGTGGTCTACAAGCTCGTCGACGACCGCGGACCGCACTTGGCCGCGCTGATCACCTATTACGGCTTCCTCTCGCTTTTCCCGCTGCTCCTGCTCTTCACCTCCGTGCTGGGCTTCGTGCTGGAGGACAACCCGGACCTGCAGCGGCGGGTGGTGGGCTCGGCGTTGTCGAGCTTTCCGCTGCTGCGGTCCCAGCTGCAGGAGAACATCGGGCAGTTCCAGGGCAGCGGGATCGCGCTGGCCATCGGGATCGTCGGCACGCTCTACGGCGGCCTCGGGGTCATGCAGGCGGCGCAGGCGGCGCTCAACCGGATCTACGCCGTCCCGCGCTTCGCCCAGCCCAACCCGCTGACCTCCAGGGTGCGCAGCCTGCTGCTGGTGCTGACCCTCGGCCTGGCCGCGCTCCTCTCCACCGGGCTGTCGGCTTTCGTCCTCACCGTCGGCGAGCTCGTCCCCACCCTCGGCCCACTCGTGCCGGTCGGTGCCGCCCTCGCGGGCTTCGTCGTCAACGTGGGGATCTTCCTCGTCCTCTACCAGGTCCTCACCGTCCGGTACCTCAGCTGGCGCAACGTGCTGATCGGCGCCCTCATCGCGGCCGTCCTGTGGGAGCTGCTGCAGACCCTCGGGACCTATTACTTCGGGAGCTACCTGACCCGCACCACTGACGTGTACGGGATCTTCGGCGTGATCCTGGGCCTGCTCGTCTGGATCTACCTGCAGGCGCTCGTGGTGATCCTCGCCGCGGAGATCAACGTCGTCCGCCATCGCCGCCTGTACCCCCGGGCACTGCTGACGCCGTTCACCGATGATGTGGACCTCACCGAGTCCGATGTCCGGGCCTACACCGGGTATGCGCGCAGCGAGCGGTACAAGGGGTTCGAGCGGGCGGAGGCCTCGTTCCGTCGCGGCCGGGAGCCGGGACCTGCGCGCCCCGAGGGATTCCCGGGGGACGTCGACGAGGACGAGCGGCAGAAGGACGAGCGGGAGAAGACGGATCAGTCGCGCTGAGCGCCCTGGTCGCATCCATGACCGGCCGTGGGTAGCCGGGATGACGTGCCTGCCGGACCCCTGCTCCGCGCCGCGTCGTCCCGCCTCGCGGCCAACGGCGGCCGGCTGCGCAACGTGGACGTCGCGCCCGACGTGGGGTGGCTGCCGTCGGCCGGCGAGCGCGCCCGCCGGGAGCTGCGATCCTGCCCTGGGGCAGAGCCGCGCCGGGCTGCTCCGGACCCTGGACGGCCGGGCGACGGTGGACGTCTTCATCCACGACAGCACGCAGTCCCGGGCCTGACAGTTTCCCCAGTACGGCATCGCCCTCAGCCTGCTCGCCGATGGTGGGCTGCTGGTGAGCGACGACGTCGAGGCCCCCACGCCTGGACCGACCGGGTGCGGAAGCGGAGGCTGGACCAGCAGGTGCTCTTCGACGGCCGGAAGCTCGCCGGCTGTGCCCGGGTGAGCCGGGAGGCGGCACGACACCGGCGGGAGGGGATCCGCAGCGGTGCCGAGCCCGTCACCGCCGGCGGCTCGGCGGCAGGTCGGCTCTCCGTGGGGATACCTGCATCACCCGACCGTGGAGGAGTGACGTGAGCGAGACCTTCAGCCTGGGCCGGATCGCCGGCATCCGGATCGGCGTGAACATCAGCGTCCTGGTGATCGTCCTGATCATCGCCGGAGGGCTGGCGCTGGGCCGGTTCCCCCTGGTGCTGCCAGGGCGGAGCACGCTGTCCTACGTCCTCGCGGGTGTGGTCGCCGCGGTGGCGTTCCTCGTCTCGCTGCTGGCGCACGAGCTGGCCCACGCTCTGGTGGCCCGCCGGAACGGGATCGAGGTCGAGGGCATCACGCTATGGCTGCTCGGCGGGGTCGCCCGGCTGAAGGGCGGCGCCCGCAGTCCGGGTGCGGAGTTCCGGGTTGCCGGGGTCGGGCCTCTGACCAGCCTGGTGCTGGGGGTGGTGTTCGGCGGCTGCGCGATGCTCGCGACCGCAGCCGGAGCCGACGGGTTGCCGGTGGCCGTCCTGGCCTACCTGGCCGGCATCAACGTGCTGCTTGCGGTCTTCAACCTGGTCCCCGCCGCGCCCCTCGACGGCGGGCGCCTGCTGCGCGCGCTGCTGTGGCGACTCCGCGGCGACCCGTGGTCCTCGGCCGTGGCCGCGGCTCGCGCCGGGCGCTTCTTCGGCCTCGGGCTCATCGCGCTCGGCTTTCTGCAGGTGGTGACCGGCCGCGGCCTCGGCGGGCTGTGGCTGGCACTGGTCGGCCTCTTCCTCGTCAACGCTGCGACGGCTGAGGAGCAGCAGGCGCAGGTGTCCGGCCGGCTGGGCGGGCTGCCGGTGTCCGCCGTGATGAGCAGCCCCGCGCTGACGGCCGACCCCGACCTCACCGTGGAGCGGTTCCTGCACGAGGTGGTGCTTGTGCAGCGCTTCAGCACCTATCCGCTCGTCGACCCCTCCGGCGCGCTGGCCGGGCTGGTCACCCTCAACCGCCTGCGCGACCTGCCGCCGGCCGCGCGCGCGACCGGCCGGCTGCGCGACATCGCCTGCCCGGTGGCGGAGATCCCGGTCGCCCGCCCGGACGAGCCGCTGACCGATCTGCTGCCCCGCCTGGAGGGCTGCACCGATGGGCGGGCCGTCATCCTCGACCAGGGACGGGTTGTCGGCGTGGTTTCTCCAACCGACATCGCCCGGACCCTGCAGCTGGCCGACCTGGCCGCCTTCGACCGCTATCGGGCCGCGGGTGGCGGGGCCGACGTCGCCCGGACGCCCGGGTTCGGCCCCCGCTGACCCCCACCCGGGCGGTGCGCGCGGCTGGGCATCAGCTGCGTGCGGTGGCCGCGGGGACGGGTGTGGTGAAGAACAGCCAGACGTGCGCGCCTAGGCCGGAGCGGGACACCCGTCACCCTGCGGGACCTCGACGTCGCAGGGGGGACGATCACGACGGCTGTGGAGGCAGGCGGGGACGCTGCACGGCTGCAGGGGGTCTCCTACGCGCTCGACGACGACACGGCGCTGCAGGCGGAGCTGGGGAGGCTGCCTTCGCCGACGCGCGCCGGAAGGCCGAGCAGTACGCCGCGCTGGCCGGGCGCGGGCTCGGGGATGTGCTCTGGGTTCGGGAGCAGGTCGACCCGTCGGAGTCCGTCCCCGTCATGGAGGCGGACACCGCGGGTAGGGACGCAGCCATCCCGATCGCCGCCGGATCGATCGATGTGACGGTCACCGTCGAGGTGCGCTGGTCGCTGTGGTGAGGGGCCGGGAGCTCGGGCCCGACGGGTGACCGGCTGCTGCTGATCCTCCGCCAGTCCTCAGGGGGATCCGCTGCTCTGCTCGCGGCCATCGCTCACTGCACGGCGGCTCCAGTCTGGACGGCGCAGGGCAAGCCGGTCCTGGCCGGGCGTTCCCCGGCTGTAGCGTCGAGATCTGGTGGCCCACCGCCTCCACGACCACGGACGGCCGGTCGGCGTCGAACAGTGAGCCCGCCCACCGCTCGGCCCGGGCGGTGACCATCTCGTCGACGCCGAAGGCGGGCGCGACGTCGCTGCGGTCCACCGGGTCCACGCCGGTCACCCGGGCCGCGCCGCGGGCCTTGAGGACGTGGCTGAACAGCAGGCCGATCGGGCCCTGACCGATCACCCCCACCGTCTGCCCCGAGACATCGCCGAGCTGATCGACGGCGTAGAGCAGGCAGGCCAGGGGCTGCAGCATGACGCCGTGGTGGCCGGCAGTCCTGTGTCGTAGCGGGCGAGGCCGTCGCCGTCGGTGACCACGAGCTCGGCGATGCCATCGAACATCGACGCCCAGCCCACGACGAGGTCGCCGGGGGAGTGGTCGGGATGCCTGCTGGCGACGACCTCCCCGACGATCTCGTGCATCGGGAAGCCCAGCGCCCGCGTGGCACCCCAGCCGTCCTCGGCGGCCGGGTGCGGCCACATGCCACCGCGGAAGTTGGGCAGGTTGCTGCCGCAGATGGCGCCGGCGCGGGTGGCCAGCACCACGTGCCCGGTCGGCAGAGCGGCGGGGTCCGGGGCCTCGACTGCAGGCGCTGCCGGGCCGACGGGACCACCTCCGTCGACCAGGAGCCCGGAGTCGGTGCGGCGGCGGCCGTGACCAGGGCTCGCAGACGACGAAGGCCCCGCGGTCACCGACCGCGGGGCCCTTCTGCTGTGTCCGAGGGTGACTCGTCGCTTCCGCACACGTCTCCGGCCGTGAGCGCTCCGCCGTCACGGCCTCGGCTCCCACCGGCCGCCAGCAGCAACCACCACGCCGGTCGTCCGAGGCGGTGTGGCGCCCGCCCGGCCGTCCGGGCCGCCCGTCGAGCTGCTCGGCTCCTGCGGTGGGTGGCACGATGCGGCCATGGCATCGCCACGGGTGCCGGCCGGGCGGGGCGGCACGGCATTCGTCCTCGGTGGCGGGGGAGCGCTCGGGGCAGCCGAGGTCGGGATGCTGCAGGCCCTCTTCCAGCACGGCGTCCGCCCCGACCTGATCGTCGGTACGTCGGTGGGCGCGATCAACGGTGTCCTCGTCGCCGCCGACCCGGGGCCGAGCGCGGTGAACCGGTTGCGCGGGGTGTGGGAGGAGCTGGCGTCCCACCGGGTCTTCGCCGGGTCCGTGCTGGGCCGCGTGGGCACCCTGGTGCGGACGCGCACCCACCTGCACCCGCGGGAGCCACTGCGGGACCTGCTCGCGGACCATCTGCCGCAGACATTCGCCGAGCTGCGCGTCCCGTTCCAATGCGTCGCGGCCAGCATCGAGCGGGCGGCCGAGCAGTGGTTCACCGACGGCGCGCTGATC
>JALYNA010000123.1 GCA_030773455.1 Actinomycetota bacterium | reverse complement strand
GGGGGCCGAGGTAGCTCCCGCCGGGGAGGTCGCGTACGGCGGCGGCCAGCGTCGGCAGGGCACCCTGTTCGGCGGACTGCGCGACCAGCGCGTTGCCCAGCCGCATCGTCCGGTCCTTCAGCCGGCTCCCTGTCCGGCCCTGGAGCTCGGTGGCCGCCCAGCCGGGGTGCGCGGCCAGCGCCCGCACCCGGGAGCCGGCCGCGGTCAGCCGGCGCTGCAGCTCGAGGGTGAACAGCAGGTTGGCCAGCTTGGACTGCGCGTAGGCGCCGGAGGGCGAGTAGGGCCGGCGCTGCTAGTTGAGGTCGTCGAGGTCGATCCGGCCGGGCTTGTGCATCGACGAGGACACGCTCACCACCCGGTCGGTGACGTGCGGCAGGAGCAGGACGGTCAGCGCGAAGTGGCCCAGGTGGTTGGTGCCGAGTTGCCGCTCGAAGCCGTCCACGGTCAGCCCGGCCGGCACCATCATGATCCCGGCGTTGTTCACCAGGACGTCGAGGTCGCCGCTCCAGCCGGCCGCGAACGCCCGCACCGACCCCAGGTCGGCCAGGTCCAGCCGCCGCACCTCGACGGCCCCGGGCATCGTGGCGGCGGCCCGCTCGCCGCGGGCGGGGTCGCGCACGGCCAGGACCACCCGCGCCCCGCCCGGGCCAGCTCACGGGCGGTGACCAGGCCCAGGCCGCTGTTCGCGCCGGTCACCACGACGGTGCGGCCCGCCTGCGAGGGGATGTCCGCGGTGGTCCAGGGAGAGGTCATGGCCTCGAACGTAGGCGGGTCTCGGGCCCCCGCGCGTGATCTGCCGCCGACCGGGGCAGGAGACGGCCGTGGACGACACCAGCGACCCCCACGCGCAGGGGCAACCGGAGCAGCAGCGGCGCAGCGACGCGGAGCCGGAGCTGACCACCGCCCTGGACGGCGACGTCGCGACGCTGACCCTGGGCGGCGAGCTGACCGAGGAGGCCCGCCGGCCCCTGGTCCGGACGATGACCGACCTGCTGCTCGGCCGGCCGGACCTGCGTTCGGTGCGCCTGGACCTCCGCGGCGTCACCTATCTGAACTCCGCCGGCATGGCGGTGCTGGTGCAGCTGCTCAAGCTGGGCCAGCCGCGCGGCGTGGACGTCGTGCTGGTCGCCCCGCCGTCGGTGGTCACCCGGCCGCTGCAGATGTCCGGGCTGTGGCTGCGCTTCCCGGTCGAGGAGCAGGCCGTGGCCGACGACCGCGTCGACCTCGGCGGCAACGGCAGCTGAACCCCGGTGTCGCTGGCCCGGCCCGGGTGGGGGGCTCCTAGCCTGAGCCGGTGCCGCCGAGCCACCCCCACAGCCACGGTCCCGACCCGGACGCGCCGCCGCCGAGCCCGGAGGTCCTCACCCGGAGACGACGCGCGGTCTGGCTGATGCTCCTGCTGCTGGTGCCGGTCGGGCTGGCCACGGTCGTCGGGCTGGTGGTGCTCTGGCCAGGCGACGAGCCGACCCGCGCCGAGCAGGCCGCGGAGCTGTTCCTCCCGCCGGGCACCACCTACCCGGAGGGGCGGGTCTCGGCGATCGAGCCCTTC
Organism: Actinomycetota bacterium; assembly: GCA_030773455.1. Classification (GTDB taxonomy): domain Bacteria; phylum Actinomycetota; class Actinomycetes; order Mycobacteriales; family Geodermatophilaceae; genus Geodermatophilus. The sequence continues at coordinate 7,585 of JALYNA010000123.1, read as the reverse complement.
GACTGCTCGCTGCCCGGCGGCGGTGGGCAGCGAGCGCAGCAGCTGACCTGCGCCACCGTCGTCGTCGAGGTGCTGGACGGGGACGGCGCGGGGGAGTTCCAGCAGCTCGAACTACCGGCGGAGGTCTACGCCGCCGGGATCGACATGGGGGACGTCCTCGTCCTCACCCGCAACGCCGGCGCCGAGGGCGGGGCGGCCTACGGGTTCTTCGACTACGACCGCGACGTGCCGATCCTCGCCCTCACCGTCGCCTTCGCCGTCGTCACCGTGGCCGTCGCCCGGCTGCGCGGGCTGGCCGCCCTCGTCGGTCTGGCCTTCGCCTTCTTCGTGATGCTGCAGTTCCTGCTCCCCGGCCTGCTCGGCGACTCCTCACCCACGCTGGTCAGCCTGGTCGGCTCGGCGGCGATCATGTTCGTCGTCCTCTACCTGGCACACGGGTTCTCCGCCCGGACGACGACGGCGCTCGTGGGCACCCTGTTCGGTCTCGCGCTGGTCGCCGTCCTCGGCGCGGTGTCGGTCGCCACGGCCCGGCTGACCGGGCTGACCAGCGACGAGACCACCACGCTGCTGCAGTTCGACCCGGCGCTGGACTTCTCCGGGTTGGTGCTCGCCGGCGTGGTGGTGGCCGGGCTCGGCGTGCTCAACGACGTCACCATCACCCAAGCCTCGGCCATCTGGCAGCTGCACGAGGTCGATCCGGAGATGACCTGGGCGGAGCTGTACCGCCGCGGGATGGCGGTCGGCCGCGACCACATCGCCTCGACCGTGTACACGATCGTCTTCGCCTACGCCGGCGCCTCGCTGCCGCTGCTCATGCTGTTCGAGGTCTACGCCCAGCCGTGGGACGTCGTCCTCACCAGCTCGGCGATGGCCGAGGAGGTGATCCGCACGTTGGTCGGCTCGATCGCGCTGGTGCTCGCGGTCCCGGTGACGACGGCGGCCGGCGCGTTCTTCGCCAAGGCCGCCGGCACCGCGGCCGGCGCGGCCACCGAGCACCGGGTGACCGCCCTGCGGGCCCGGTTCGCCCGATGAGCCCGGCCGGCTCCGTGCCCCCGCCCGCCCAAGACCTGCTCAGCGCCGCCCGGGCCGCGCCCGGCTTCATGCCCGACGACGAGGGGACGGCGCTGTACGAGGCGGCCCGCTCGGTCGCCGTCCCCGGGCCACTGCTGGAGATCGGCAGCTGGATGGGCAGGTCGGCGCTCTACCTCGCCGCCGCGGCGCGGGAGACGCACCGGGTGGTCGTCACCGTCGACCACCACCGCGGCTCGGAGGAGCACCAGCCCGGCTGGGAGTACCACGACCCGACGCTGGTCGACCCCGCCGTCGGGCTCATCGACACCCTGCCGCGCTTCCGCCGGACGGTCGCCGACGCCGGCGCCGAGGACGTCGTGATCGCCGTCGTCGGCCGCTCGGAGACCCTCGCCCCGCTGTGGGCCACCCCGCTGGCGCTGCTGTTCCTCGACGGCAGCCACACCGAGGAGTCCGCCCGGCGCGACCAGGACGCCTGGGTGGCCAAGCTGGCCGTCGACGGCACGCTGGCCATCCACGACGTCTTCCCGGACCCGGCCGACGGCGGTCAGGCGCCCTACGGCGTCTACACCCGGGTGCTCGCGTCGGGGGACTTCACCGAGCTGCCGGGCACCGGGTCGCTGCGACTGCTGCGCCGTGACCGCTGAGAAGGGACCCCCTGCCCCCACCATGGAAGGACCCGTCCTCCCCACCCTTCGCGAGCTCAGGGTGGGACCCGGGACGGGGCCGGGGCGGGGCCCTGCAGGAGGGCCGGCTGGTTGCCGAGCGGGCGGCCGCGCTCGCGCAGATCGCGGCGCTGACCGGGGAGTTCGACGCCGTCGTCGCGGCCTCGCAGGCGTCCAACGCCGACGACGAGCACGACCCCGAGGGCGCGACGATCGCCTTCGAGCGGCAGCAGGTCGCCGCGCTGCTGGCCGCGGCGCGGCAGCGGTTGGCCGACGTCGACGCCGCCCTGGCCCGGCGCGCGCAGGGCGGCTACGGCATCTGCGCGGACTGCGGCCGGCCGATCGCGCCCGAGCGGCTGGCCGCCCGCCCCGCGGCGCGCACCTGCATCGACTGCGCGGTCTGACCGTGCGGAGTGGGAGGGGCGCTTTCTCCGCGCTCCCGCACTCCACTGGGGCTCAGCTGACGTAGCGGCGGGCGGTTGACGTCCGCTGGGCGTGCTCCAGGGCGGCGAACCGCGCCTCGGCGTGGGCGGGGAGCACCCGCCGCTCGCGCAGCACCCAGGGCAGCCCGCGGGCCGCGGCCCACAGCCCCTGCGCGGTGACCCGGTCGCGGGGCAGGGTGCGGAGCAGGTGCAGGGTGCGGCGCAGCGCGGGGCGCAGCGGCCGACGCAGCCACGTCGTCCAGAGGGTGTTCCGGATGCCGTCGCGGCGCCGGCGGTGGGAGTCGCGCGCCCTCGACGCCTGGTGGTGCACCGTGAGCGCGGGCAGGTAGCACAGCTCCCACCCGGCGGCGGCGAGGTCGCCGGCCATCAGCTCCTCCTCACCGCCCAGCCACAGCCGCTCGGAGAAGCCGCCGACCTCGGTGAACGCCTTCCGGCGCAGCACCGAGGCGCCGGCGAGGAAGGACCCCAGCGCCGGGCCGGGCAGCCAGTCCGCGCCGCGGACGGGGGAGTCGCGCAGCTCGGGGACGATCGGGTCCTCACGACCGCCGGGCTCCACCAGGATCCGCGCGGTCACCACCGCCAGGCGGGGGTGGGCGTCGAGGACGTCGGCTGCGGTGCGCAGCGACCCCGGATCCCACCAGGTGTCGTCGTCGCAGAAGGCGACGTAGGGGGTGTTCAGGCGGGCCACGCCGACGTTGCGGCCGATCGCGCCGAGGTTCTCCGGGCTCGCGACCAGCTCCACCTGCGGGAACCGCTCGGCGACCGCCGCCGCCGTCCCGTCGGTGGAGCCGTTGTCGACGACGACGACGTGCGGCTGCTCGGGCAGGGTGACCAGCCGGGAGAGCGCGAGCAGCACCTCGTCGCGGCGCTGGTGGGTGATGACGACGACGGCGACCCGCGGGTCGGGGCCAGTCCCCGTCTCCTGCGGCCGGGCCTCCGTGGCGGTCACGCGGCGCCCGCCAGCACGCGCAGGTCGGCGCGGACGCTCTCCGGGATCGGCTTACGGCGGCGCAGCGCCGCCGGCACCTCCCGCAGCGCGCGCAGCAGCCCCCGGCGCTCGGGCGCCCCGGTCCCCAGCGCCTGCAGCACCAGGCCGGCGACCACCGGCCACGGGTGACGCATCACGGCGGTGAGCAGCCGGCTGCGCCAGATCGCCGTCCGCCGCTGCTCGGGGGCGTGCCGCCGGGGCGAGGGGTGGTGGTGCACGGCCACCGCGTCGACGTAGGCAATGCCCCAGCCGGCCGCGGCCAGGTCCAGTGACAGCCGCTCCTCCTCGCCGGGGAAGCGGACGACGGGGTCGAACCCGCCCACGGCGAGGAAGGCCTCGGTGCGCACCATCGCACCGCACGCGATGAAGCCCAGCAGCGCCGGGCCGGGCAGGTCGGCCGGCGTGCCCAGCGGGCTGCGCGCCAGCTCGGTGCAGAATGAGTCGAGCCGCTCCTCGAGGCCGACCAGGATCCGGGCGTTGAGCACCGCCAGGCGGGGGTGCGCGCGCATGACCTCCACGGCGCGGGCGAGGTCGCCGGGCGCCCACCACGAGTCGTCGTCGGCGAAGGCCACGAACTCGGTGCCGGCGCGCTCGATGCCGAGCGTGCGCGCGTAGGAGCCGACGTTGCGCTCCAGCGGGACCACGGTCACCTCGGGCAGGGCCGCACGCACCGCCTCGACGGTGCCGTCGGCCGACGCGTTGTCGACCAGCACCACCGGCGCCTCGTGGCGCGGCAGCGTGCGCAGGAGGTCCTCGCGGCGGTTCTGGCTCATGACGACGACGGCCACGTCCCCGGGGCGGGCGGAGCTGCTCACGGCCCGCCCCTGCCCGCGGCGCCCGGAAGCCAACCGCCGGTCTCGTGTGACGTCTCCGTCCCGGCCGGGGACAGCGCGCCGGGGTCGGTGAACAGGCCCGACGCCGGGGTTGCGCCGGAGAGGGCGTCCGCGGCGAGGACGACGGCCGCCGCGGTCCACGTCGTCCGCTCGACCGGCCAGTGCGCGTCGTCGGGATAGACGTACCCGGTCCAGTACGACCCGTCGTCCCTCCGCAGGTGCTGCATGGCGGCCAGCTGCTCCAGTGCGGCGTCCGGCCGGCCCGCGGCGGCCAGGGCCAGCGCCAGCTCGCAGGTCTCCGCGCCGGTGACCCACGGCCGGTCGGCGACGCAGCGCGCGCCCAGCCCCGGGACGACGAAGCGGTCCCAGTCGGCCGCCAGCCGGGCGTCCGCCGCCGCGCCGGTGACCGCGCCGCCAAGCACCGGGTAGTACCAGTCCATCGAGTAGCGCGACCGGTCGGCGAACGCCTCGGGCCGGGTACGCAGCACCGCGCCCAGGTCGGCGACGGCGAGCTCCCAGTCCGGCTGCGGCTCCCCGGTCAGGCCGGCCAGGGCGATCCCGCAGCGCAGCGCCTGGAACAGGCTCGCGTTGCCGGTGAGCAGCGCGGTGCCGTCGGCGGTGCCGTCGGGCCGCAGTGCCCAGCCGACCGCGCCGCCGGGCAGCTGCATGCGTGTCACCAGGTCCAGGCCGCGCCGCACGGTCGGCCACGCTGCGGCGACCAGCTCCTCGTCGCGGGTGAGGAGCCAGCTGTGCCAGACGCCGACCGCGAGGTAGCCGGCGTGGTTGCTCTCCGCCGCGGGGGAGACCTCCGCGCCGTCCCGGTACTCGGCGGCCCACGACCCGTCGGGCCGCTGCCGGCGGGCCAGCCAGCGGTAGGCCGCCCGCGCCCGGTCGTGCTCGCCGCCAACGTCGAGGGCCATCGCGGCCTCGACCATGTCCCACGGGTCCAGCCGGCCGCCACGGAACCAGGGCAGCGCGCCGTCGGCGTCCTGCTCGGCGGCGATCGCCGCGACGGTCGCGCGCACCTGCTCCCCGCTCAGCACACCGGGCAGCTCGGGGAGCGGCTCAGACAGCGGTCCGCTCCCCATCGCGGTCCACGGCCGAGGTCACGGCGGGCTTCTCCGCGTAGACCACCAGGCTCTTGCCGAGCACCGGGTCCAGCAGCCGCTCGGCGAGCCGGGTGGGCCACGGCCGCTCGGTCAGGTCCCACACCAGCAGCCGGTGGTAGGCGCGGACGGCGGCCGGGTCGCGGTCGACGCCCACGGCACACTTGAGCCACCAGAACGGCGCGTGCAGCGCGTGCGCGTGGTGCTGCGTCCCGGGCACCAGCCCGGCCGCGGACAGCCGGTCGCGGAGCACGTCGCCCTGGTAGATGCGGATGTGGCCGCCCTCGTTGGCGTGGTAGGCGTCCGACAGCGCCCAGCAGATCCGCTCCGGCCCGTACCGCGGCACGGTCACCGCCACCGTGCCGCCGGGCTTGAGCACCCGGGCGATCTCGGCCATCGCGGTCGTGTCGTCGGGGATGTGCTCGAGCACCTCCGCGGCGATGACCCGGTCGACGCTGCCGTCGGGGAAGGGCAGCGCCAGCAGGTCGCCGCGCACCACCTCGTACGCCGCACCCGCCGGGGCCTCGCCTGCGGTGGCGATCGCGCCCAGCCAGCGCTTCGTCGTCCCCACCTCGGACACGCCCCGGTCGACGGCGACCACGCGGGCGCCGCGCCGGTAGGCCTCGAACGCATGCCGGCCCTCGCCGCATCCGAGGTCGAGGACGGTCATCCCCGGCCGCAGGTCCAGCCGGTCGTAGTCCACGGTCAGCACGGGTACCCCTTCCGCCGGAGCACCTCGGCGTACCACTCCGCCGTCCGCTCGGCGGTCGACCACCAGGTGTAGGAGGTCAGCACCCGGCGCCGTCCGGCCCGGCCCAGCTGCTCGGCCAGCGACGGCGAGTCGAGCACCAGCTGCAGCGCCGCGGTCAGCTCGCCGACGTCGCCGGCGCGCACCCGCAGGCCCGCCTTGCTGCCCACGACCTCGGGCAGCGCCCCGGCGTCGGTGGTGACCAGCGCGGTGCCGCAGGCCATGGCCTCGATCGCCGGCAGCGAGAAGCCCTCGTAGAGGGAGGGGATGGCGACGACGGCGGCGCTCTGCAGCAGCCGCACCAGGTCGGCCTCCGGCAGCGGGCCGGTGAAGCGGACGGCGTCGCGCAGGGCCAGCCGGTCCAGTGCGGCCTCGGCCGGGCCGCCCGGCCGCGCGGTGCCCACGACGGTGAGCCGCACCGGCCGCTCGGTGCGCAGCTTGGCAACCGCCTCGAGCAGGTGCACCAGCCCCTTGAGCGGGACGTCGGCGCTGGTGGTGACGACGATCGAGGCGGGGTCGCGGGGCGGCTCGGCCGGCGGCGGGGTGAAGACGTCGGGGTCGATGCCCACCGGGATGACCCGGATGCCCTCGGCCGGGACGCGGAGGTGGGTCCCGATGTCGCGGCGCGAGCTCTCCGAGACGGTGGTGACGCCGTCCAGCTGCGGGGCCACGCGGGCCTGCATGCCGGTGAAGGCGTACCAGCGGCGCAGCGTGAGCCGGCGGCGCAGCGAGGGTGCCGCGGCCAGCTCCAGGTCCCGGTCGATGGCGACCGGGTGGTGCACGGTGGCCACGGTGGGCACGCCGGCCCGGACCAGCTGCAGCAGGCCCGAGCCCAGGCACTGGTTGTCGTGGACGAGGTCGAACTCGGCGGCGCGGGGGAGCAGCAGCCGGGCCACCCGCAGGCTGAAGGTCAGCGGCTCGGGGAAGCCGGCGGTGCACATCGTCGCCCACTCCCGGACATCGATCCGGTCGCGGAACTCCGCGGGCCGCGGGGTGCGGAACGGATCGGGTTCGCGGTACAGGTCCAGGCTCGGCACGCGGGTGAGCGGCACGTCGGCGTCCAGCTCCGGGTAGGGCTGGCCGCTGAACACGGTGACCCCGTGACCGAGGGCGGCGAGCTCGCGGGACAGCGCCCGGACGTACACGCCCTGACCGCCGCTGTGCGGCTTGCTCCGGTAGGACAGCAGTGCGATGCGCAACGGCCGTCCCATGGTCGGCGACTCTAGCCAGCCCTCGTGACGCGCCCGGTCCGGCGCCCGGGCTGCGCCGCCGCCACGGGACCTGACAGGCTGGTGGCCATGCTGCGCCACGTCGTGCTCTTCACCTGGTCCGACGACGCCGACGAGGAGCGCCGGGAGCAGACCCTGGCCGCCCTCCGCCGGCTGCCCGAGGAGGTGGGCGGTATGACGTCGTTCACGGTCGGCCCGGACGCCGGGCTGCGGGAGGGTAACGCGCACACCGCTCTGGTCGCCGACTTCCCCGACGTCGAGGCCTGGCAGCGCTACGCCGACGACCCGGTGCACCTGCAGGTCATCGCCGACCACGTCAAGCCGATCCTCGCCGCGCGCAGCGCCGCGCAGTACGAGGTCTGACGCACCGGCACCTCGCCGGCCGCGGCTACCGTCGGCGGCATGACCCGATCGCCGCGTCCCACGCGCACCACCCTGGTCGTGACCGGTCTGGTCGCCGGCGCGGTCCTGGCGGGCTGCTCGTCGGGCGCCGCCGTGCGGGAGGCCGCGGCCACCGGGTCGCCGTCGGCCGAGGCGACGGCGT
>JALYNA010000122.1 GCA_030773455.1 Actinomycetota bacterium | reverse complement strand
GGGGTGCACTGCCACGCGGCCGGGAAGCGGCTGAGGGCCTCGGCGCCGACGCGGGTGCCGGTGCAGAGGTCGACGATGGGCTGCAGGACGACGTCCGGGCCGCCGGCGTCCATCACCGGCTCGAGGCGCTCGCGGATCTCGGCGTGCTCCTGCTCGGTCCGGATCTGCGGCTCGATCACCAAGGCCGCGGCGTCGGCGAGCACCTCCATCAGCGCCAGGTCGCGGTGCGTCACCTCCGGGTCGGTGACCAGCCCGAAGGCGCAGAAGGTGCCGTAGACCGTGCCGTCACTGAGGACGACGGGGACGCTGACGTGGCCGCGGATCTGCGGCAGGTCGGCCGGGTGCAGGGCCATGGCCTCGGGGACGTCGCGGACGTCGGGCATGGCCTGGGGGAGCCGGCCCTCGAGCACCGCCAGGCAGAAGCCGCTGTCCCGCGGGCCGGCGTACCCGTCGACCGGGGACGGGAGCAGCGTGTCGACGACCTGCATCGTCCGCGTGCGCTCGTCGATGCGGCTCAGGAACGCCACGCTGAGGTCCAGCTTGCGGCGGGCAGTCCGCAGCAGCTGGGCGATCTGCGCCTCGGCCTCCGAGCGTTCCCGTTCCACACACCCTCCAGCGGACGTCCGTGTCCTCGTGATCGGCACCCTAGGTCCAGGGCGGTACGGGATCGGCCGTATCCGGGCGTGTCTCACCCACAGGGGGTGGGCCGGCCGGCCGACCCGGACGCCGCTCGCCGCGAGGCGGACGCCGACTCGCCGGGACGAGGTTTCGGGCAGGGCGATCCGGCGGAACAGTCAGGAGGGTCACCACTCGCTCGTCGACCCCCGGAGGTCGGGATGCCGCAGCCCAGGTCGCTCCCTCAGCTCGCCACACGGGTCGGCGTCGCCGCCGCCGTCGCGGTGTCGTCCTCGGTGCTCTGGGCGGTGTCGTCGACGGATTCCAGGGCCGCCGTGGGCGAGGACGCTCCGGACTGCTACGCCGAGGACGCGGTGATCACGGTGGAGGAGCAGCGCATCGGCCAGCCCCTGGTCGAGGGCGGTGAGTCTGCCGCGGCGCAGTTCCTCCGGGCCGCCGGCTTCGAGGAGGCGGTGGCGCAGTTCGCCACGGACCTGTGCGCGGCGCAGAGCCTGGCCGAGGCCGAGGAGCTCGTCTCGCGCCACGGCGAGGCGCTGTGGGAGCTGGCCCTGGCCCGTGCCCAGGGCGAGCGGGACATCGGCACGATCGACCAGTACGACGACCGGCCGCTGTACTGGGCCCGGCTGCACATGACGCGTGCGGTGCGCCAGTGGGAGGCGCCGGTCGAGGTGAGCGTCGTGCAGCGCAACGCCCTGGTGCAGATGCTGGACCACGCGTCCCGGGGGCTCACCACCATCGACTGGCCGGAGGCGCCCGCCGACGCGAAACGGGTGATGATCAGCGGGTTCGACACCTACGGCCTCGACCGGAGTCTGCGGAACTCCAACCCCTCGGGAGCCACCGCCCTGCAGCTGGACGGCCAGGTCCTCGAGACCGACGCCGGCCCGGTCGTCGTCCAGTCGGTCGTGTTCCCGGTGAACTGGACCGACTTCGACGAGGGCATCGTCGAGGACGCGTTCGGCCAGGTCCTCGGGACCGGGGAGGACCGTGCCGACCTGATCATGACCATCAGCCAGACCGGGCGCGGGCGGATGGACATCGAGCAGTGGGCCGCCAACGCCCGCGGCGGTTCCCCTGACAACAACCGCAACATCCTTTTCGGGCCCATCTCCCGGCCGTCGCACTGGCCGCAGCCGTTCGACTCCCCGGAGTGGATCGAGACCACGCTGCCCTACGAGGCCATGATCGCCGCCGGCACCGGCCCCTGGCCGGTCGTGCTCAACGACGGGATCTGCGAGTGGCCGGCAGGGACCTTCCCCTCCCCGTCGGCGGTGCGCTGCCAGGACGACCCGTCCGAGGGCTCCCGGGCGGCGTCCGGACCGGGCGGCAATTACCTCTCCAACGAGAGCATGTACCGCTCCAACCGGCTGCGCATCGGCATGCAGGCATGGGACGTCCCCGGCGGCCACCTGCACATCTCGGCGCTGGTGTACCCCGAGGACCCCGCGGTGCTGACCAGTCCCGAGTTCGAGGCCGACCGCAGGGCCGTCGTCGACCAGACGATCGCGCTCGTGGCAGCGGCCGGCGCCGCCGCTCCCTGAGTCCGCGGGTGGCCGTGGTCTCGTTCTCGAGGCGCGCCACGGGGTCGTCGATCGCCGTGGACCTCGACGGGAGACCGTCGGTCGCCGATCCGTATCCCGTCGCGTCCGGTAACCACGTGGGGCTCCGACTCCCACACTCCCCGGATGGCGCGCCGAGGACCTCGCCCCGATGCATCAGCCGATCACGTGGCCCGGCTCGTCCGGGGACTGCTCGTGGCCGTGGGAGCGGTGGCTACGGCGACAGGCACCTCGGTGGTGCTGCGTGGCACCGCCGCCCATCCCGGGCGGGGCGCCCACTGCGGCGAGCAACGACAGTGTGCTGCGGTTCTATGCGGTGTGGTGGGCCGCGCAGGGGCCGGCAGCGCTCTCCTTGGCGCGCGACCCCGGCCTCGACGAGGGGCGGGTCAGGTTTCTCTGCCTCGCCACCTTCCTCGGTGGCCTGGCCCGCGTCGTTGCGATGAGGACCAGCGGGCTTCCCAATGCCCTCTTCGGACGCTGACCGTCATGGAACTGGTGCTGCCTCCCGTGCTGTTCACGGTCCGCCGCCGGCTCGCTCCGCCCGCCGGCGGCGCGGGCGGTGAGCTGGCGTGACGACCGTCCTGGTCACTGGGGCGACGGGCACGCTCGGCGTCCCGACGGTCGCCCGGCTGCGGGCGGCCGGGCACGAGGTCCGGGCGCTGAGCCGGCGTGGCGAGCCGGAACTGGCGACCGGGGACCTGCTCACCGGGAACGGCGTCGACGCCGCGCTTGGCGGCGGTCCGTCGTCCTCCACCTGGCGACGAGCCCGGGTCGGAAGGACGTCGTCATCGCGCGGACGCTGGTGGACGCCGCCGACCGGGACGCTCCGGGTAGGAGTCGTTCATGGCCTGGACCGAACGCGACATCCCCGACCTGAGCGGCCGGACGGCGGTGGTGACCGGCGCCAACGGTGGGCTCGGCCTGCAGACGGCACTGGCGCTGGCCGGCGCAGGGGCGCACGTGGTCCTCGCCGCCCGTGACGGCGAGAAGACCGCGGCTGCGGAGGCGCGGATCCGGGCGGGCCACCCGTCGGCGTCGCTGGAGGCGGTGCCGCTGGACCTGGGCGACCTGTCGCTGGTCTCGGCTGCCGCCCACTCGGTGCTGGCCCGGCACGGGCTGGTGGACCTGCTGGTGAACAACGCCGGGGTGATGGCGATGCCGCAGCGGACCACGGCCGACGGCTTCGAGATGCAGTTCGGCGTGAACCACCTGGGGCACTGGGCGCTGACCGCGCATCTGCTGCCGGCGCTGCTGCGGGCGCCGGCCGCGCGGGTGGTGACAGTGACGAGCACGGCGCGACACCGGGCCCGGCGGCTGGACCCGGCCGACCCGCACATGCGGCGGGACTACGGGGCGTGGACCTCGTACGCGCGGTCGAAGATAGCCAACCTGCACTTCGGCCTGGGGCTGCAGCAGCGGTTCGCCTCGGCCGGTGTCGGGGCGATCAGCCTGCTCGCACACCCTGGCCTGACGAACACCGACCTGCAGGCGCGCGCGGTCCGCGAGGGCGGCGCCGGCTGGCTGGGGCCGGTGTTCGAGCTGATGACCGCGCGGTCGGGGATGTCGCCGTTCGAAGGGGCCCGGCCGCAGCTGCGGGCCGCGACCGATCCGCGGGCCCGTGGCGGGGAGCTCTACGCGCCGCGGTACGGCTCCCACGGACCGGCGGTGCGCCGGCGGGTCCTCCGCCGCTTGCACCTGCAGGAGCAGATCGAGGTGCTGTGGCAAGTCTCCGAGCGCGAGACCGGCATCCCCCTGGACGTCCCGGCTGCCGTTCCTGCTCGGTGACCCGGCGCGGACGGCTGTCCGCCAGGCTGGAGGTATGTGGAGCAGCAGCTGGCCGCACGGCGAACCGGACGAGGACTTCTACCAGCGCATGAGCGCACCGGAGAACGAGCTGCCGGTTGCGCTGCCGCAGAACGGGCTGCTCGCGCGCACCGAGGACGTCGCCGTCGGCCTCATCGGCCTGCACGTCTACGCGACGGGGGTCTCCTTCACCCTCGCCGCCCGGGCTCGGGCCGGCGGCCTCAACCGTCTCGGGCGCACCCTCGCCGAGCTGTTCTGGGAGCACGGGCCCGGAGCGGCCCGACGCTTCCTCCTCGGCGTCGAGTTCGCCGACGGCCGGGGGGCAGCAACCTCCCGGTGCCGGAGGGGCGGACGACGTCGTCCTCAACCAGGGCGGCGGCGGGGGCGACGACACGGCGATCGACGAGTCGTGGTGGCTGTCCCCGCTGCCGCCCGAGGGGCCGCTGCGGTTCGTCGTCCGCTGCCCGGAGATCGGCATCGCCGAGACCACCGCCGTCCTCGACGGGTCGGCCATCCGCCGCGCGGCCGGCGACGTCGTCAGGCTGTGGCCCTGGGAGCGGCCTCCGGAGAGCTGTCCGGAGCCGCCGGATCCACCCGACCTGCTCGGCGACAGCTGGTTCGCCCGCCCCTGAGCGTCAGCGGCTGCAGGTCAGCAGCGTGCGGAGGGTGGCCGGCAGCTCCCCGGTCGAGGTGAGCGGCGCGGGGAAGGGCATCCGCAGGTCGTAGCAGCCGGTGCGGGGGTCGACCCGGAAGACCAGGCCGTACCGGTCCAGGCCCGGCAGGTGCACCCGGTCGTCGCCGGCCCACGCCTGCACGCGGGCGCACAGCTCGCCCAGCGGGCCGGCGTGCTCGGCGAGCAGGTCGTCCTCGGCGGCGCCCAGCGGGTCCGGCCGGGCGGCGGCGTACTCCTCCGGCGGGATCTCGGTGCAGCCCCCGCCCTCGTGCAGCAGCACCTCGGCGACGTCCAGCCGCAGCAGCGTCGCGGTGAGCCCACGTCCAGCAGGACGTCGTCCGGGCGGACGGCGGCGAAGGCCAGGGCCAGGTCGGCCTCGTCCTCGGGCGCCACCGGCAGCAGCCACCCGGTGAACTCCAGCCGCGCCCGCAGCGGGTTGCGCAGCGGCTGCGCCGAGCGGGAGGTCACCGTCACCTTCGCGGCCAGGTCACCGTCCGGGGCCTCGCGGACCGCTGTCGCCAGCCCGCCGCTCCGTGGGACGACGATCAGCACCCGCCCGTCATCGAGCGTGGCCGCCGACAGCAGCCGGCTGGTGCCCAAGCCGAGGGCCTGTACCGAGGCGGCCAGCCGCGTGGCCACGGTGCGGGCCCGCTCGGCAGCGTCAGCGGTGCGGTCGGTGTGCGGGGGCGGGGGTGCGGGACGACCGGGCACGAGCCCTCCTCAGGTGCGACAGGTTGGTAAGGTGAGCCTAACCAAACCGGAAGGCACCGTGAACACCCCGCGTCCCAAGGTCCGGATGAGCCGCGCACTGGGCATCCCGCTCACGCCGAAGGCCGTCGAGTACTTCGAGCGCCGCCCGTACCCGCCCGGCGAGCACGGCCGCAAGCGCCGCAAGGAGAGCGACTACTCCACGCGGCTGCGGGAGAAGCAGCGACTGCGGGCTCAGTACGACATCAGCGAGACTCAGCTGCGCGCCGCCTTCGACCGGGCCCGGCGCACGGGTGGCAAGACCGGCGAGGCCCTGATCCAGGACCTCGAGTCCCGCCTGGACGCGACGGTGCTGCGGGCCGGGTTCGCGCGCACCATCTACCAGGCGCGCCAGTTCGTCACCCACCAGCACGTGCTGGTGAACGGCAAGCGGGTCGACCGTCCGTCCTACCGGCTGCGGCCCGGCGACTTCGTGCAGATCGCCGAGAAGTCCCGCACCAAGGAGCCGTTCGTGGTGGCGGCCTCGGGCCCGCACGCCACCGCCCCGACCTACCTCGAGGTGCGCCTCGCCGACCTGCTCGTGCGCTACGACCGGACGCCGAACCGCGACGAGGTCCCAGTGGTCTGTGAGGAGCAGCTCGTCGTCGAGCACTACTCCCGCTGATCATGGGGGCGTGCACCCCCGCGACGTCGTCCGGCGCAGCAAGCGGCTCTCCTACGTGCTGCGCCACGCGCCGGGGAGCGTCGGGCTGACCCTCGACCCGGCCGGCTGGGCCGACGTCGACACCCTGCTCGCCGCCCTCGGCTGGACCCGGGCCGAGCTGGAGCACGTCGTCGCGGCCAACGACAAGCGCCGGTTCGCCCTCGACGACACCGGCACGCGGATCCGCGCCAGCCAGGGCCACAGCGTCGCGGTCGAGCTCGGCTACGCCGCGCAGACCCCGCCGCCGGTGCTCTTCCACGGCACGGCGGAGCGGTACGTGCCGGCCATCGAGGCCGAGGGGCTGCGCCCCGGACGCCGGCACGCGGTGCACCTCAGCCCCGACGAGGCCACCGCCCGGGCGGTCGGCGCGCGGCACGGCCGGGCCGTCGTCCTCCGGGTGGACACTGCGGCGATGGTGCGGGACGGCGCCGTGTTCACCCGCTCGGCGAACGGCGTGTGGCTGGTCGACGCCGTCCCGCCGCGCCACCTGCGCCGCATCTGAGCCGCGCACCGGAGCCTCCGGGGACCGCTACTCCGGTGGGCGTCACACTGGGCCGGTGATCCGCAACGTCGTCGTCGGCCGGGTGCGCCCGGGCACCGACCTCGCCCTCGTCCGGACGGCGCTCAGCGCCATCGTCGCCCTGCCCGTGGAGGGCCTGCTCGACGTCCGGGTCGGCCTGGACGCCGGCCTGCGTCCCGGCGCCTGGAGCTTCGCCATCACCAGCGACTTCGTCGACGCCGAGGCCTACCGGGTGTACGACGCCGAGGCCGAGCACAACCGTATCCGGCGGGAGATGTTCGACCCGGTGTGTGAGGAGATCGCGCGGGTCCAGTTCGAGGTCTGAGCCGCGCTCAGCCCGGCATCGCGTCCAGCGGCATCCCAACGTAGAGCATCCCGACCAGCCGGCCGTCGGGTGAGTGCAGGCCCTCGTAGGCGGTGAAGTACGGGCGGTCGGCAACGGTCGCCTCGCCGGTGTAGGTCCGCCCGGCGAGGACGGCGGTCAGCACCGGGTTGTCACTGCCATCGGCGTTGCGGCGGGGGATGTAGCTCCCGACGTTGCGTCGGCGCTGCGCCGTCACGACGGTCGTCGCCGCGCGCACCATGCTGCCCTCGCCGTCCAGCCGCTGGAACAGCGTGCAGCTGCCGCCCACCAGGGCGACGACCTCGTCGACGAGGGGCGATGGACGCCGTGGGTCGTCGTCGCGGGTCAGCGGCGCACCGCCGAGGAGCACGTCGGGCAGCTCCACCTCGCGCGTCGCGCCGGTGACCTGGTCCCGCACGGTCAGCCGACGGCGGCCGTCGCCGAGTCATACCGCCGGCCTCGTCCAGCAGGTCCTCGGCCACGGCCAGCGCCCGGCGGACGTAGGCCTCGCGCTGGTCGTCGGCGAGCGCGGCCACCGCCTCGGTGATCCGGGCCGACCCGCCGGCCGCCCGCTCGACGCTCTCGACGACCCGGTCGGTGGCCGCCCGTTGCTGCTCGACCGCGGCGACGGTGTCCTGCGCCGCGGCGATGGACCCCAGCGTCGTGGTGATCCGCGAGACGACGTCGACGGCCGAGCGGGTCTCCCGGTGCACCGCCTCCACCTGGGCGCCGATGTCGCCGGCGGCCCGGGCGGTGCGCTCGGCGAGCTGCTTGACCTCGTCGGCCACGACGGCGAAGCCGCGACCCACCTCCCCGGCGCGGGCCGCCTCGACGTAGGCGTTGAGCGCCAGGACCGGCTCTGCTGGCTGATCGCCGACAGCGGCCGGACGATCTCGGTGATGGCCTCGGTGGCGCCCCGCAGCGCGGCGATCCGCTCATCGACCGCCTGCGCGTCCCGGACCGCCTCCTCGGCGACGGTCGAGGCGAGCGTCGTGGAGTGCGAGATGTCGCCGATCGCGGAGCGCAACTCGGCGAGGGACTCGGCCGCCTGCCGCGAGGTGTCCGAGACCTCCCGGCCGGCCTGGGCGGGCACCCCGGCCCGCCGGGCGGCGTCCTCCGCCCCGCCCTCGCGCTCGAGGCGCC
>JALYNA010000121.1 GCA_030773455.1 Actinomycetota bacterium | reverse complement strand
GGCTGCGGGTGCGCGCCGCCGACGGGCGGTGGGTGACCCTGCACGCCGCGCGGCTCACCAGCGGCGCCGGCTCGGCGATCATCGTCGAGCCCGCGGGGCCGGGCGACGTCGCCGAGATGCTGGCGCGGGCGTACGGCCTGACGCCGCGGGAACGGGACGTCGCCCTGGGCCTGGCCCGCGGCGAGTCCACGGAGGCACTGGCCGCACGGCTGTTCCTCTCCCCGCACACGGTCCGCGACCACCTCAAGGCCGTCTTCCGCAAGGTCGGCGTCGCCAGCCGCGCGGAACTCGCGGCGCACCTGTTCTCCGCCTACTACGCCGACCGGCTCTTCGCCGCCGACCCCCGGCCGCCGGCGCCCTGACCGCCGGGCCCGTCCACCGGTCCCGACACCGCCCGTCCCGCCGTCCGCAGTCGCGGGCGGTTCCCCGAGCACGCCTGGAGGAGATCCGATGACCCTGCAGTCCCCCCTCGTCCCGCCCGTGACACCGGGGAGCACTACGCGTTCCTCAACACGCTGACCACCGTGAAGGTGGGAGGCGACCGCTCCGGCGGCGTCCTGTCCTGCGTCGAGCTGCTCGCGCCGCAGGGCTTCGGGCCGCCGCTGCACCGGCACGACGTCGAGGACGAGGTATTTTTCATCGCCGACGGCGAGGTCCGGTTCGTCTCCGGCGACACCGACACGGTGGTGTCGACCGGGGGCACCGTGTGGGGCTTCCCAAGCTGCTGCCGCACCAGTTCCAGGTGCTGTCGGAGACAGCGCGGATCTTCCAGGTGTCGACCCCGGCGCAGTTCGAGCAGTTCGTCGGCGGGCTGGGCCGGCCCCTGGACTTCCCCGTGCTGCCGGAACCGGTCGAGATCGACGGCGCCCGCGTCGCGGAGGTGTGCGCCCAGTTCCAGACCGAGGTGCTGGGGCCGCCGCTGGCGTGAGCATCGCGGAGTGGATCCGTCGGGGTCACCCCGGCGAATTCACTCCGGTCAGGTGAGCGGGTGGTCGGCCTCCCGGCGGACGGGGACGCCGGCGTCGCCCAGGGCGGCCTTGACCTCGCCGATGCGCAGCTTGCCGAAGTGGAAGACGGTCGCGGCGAGCACCGCGTCCGCGCCGGCCTCGACGGCGGGCGGGAAGTGCGCGGTCTCCCCCGCGCCGCCGCTGGCGATGACCGGGACGGTGACCTCCCGGCGCACGGCGCGGATCAGCTCGAGGTCGAAACCGGCCTCGGTGCCGTCGGCGTCCATCGAGTTGAGCAGCACCTCGCCGACGCCGAGCTCGGCGGCCTGCACGACCCACTCGACGGCGTCCCGGCCGGTGCCCCGCCGCCCGCCGTGCGTGGTGATCTCGAAGCCGGAGTCGGTGACCGCGCCGTCCCGGCACCGGCGCGCGTCGAGGGACAGCACCAGCACCTGGTTGCCGAACCGGTCGCTGATCTCGCTGATCAGCTCGGGCCGGGCGACAGCGGCGGTGTTCACCGCGACCTTGTCCGCGCCCGCGCGCAGCAGCCGGTCGACGTCGGTCACCGAGCGCACGCCGCCGCCTACGGTGAGCGGGATGAACACGCTCTCCGCGGTCCGGCGGACGACGTCGTAGGTGGTCTCCCGGTCGCCGGAGCTGGCGGTGATGTCCAGGAAGGTGAGCTCGTCGGCGCCCTCGGCGTCGTAGACGCGGGCCATCTCCACCGGGTCGCCGGCGTCGCGCAGGTCGACGAAGTTGACGCCCTTGACCACCCGGCCGGCGTCGACGTCCAGACACGGGATCACGCGCACCGCCAGGCTCATGCCGGCGTCCTCCGGACCGCGTCGGCCTCGATCTCCACCAGCATGGCGGGGTCGATCAGGGCGGCCACCTGCACCATGGAGGTGGCCGGCCGGATGTCGCCGAACACCTCGCCGTGGGCGCGGCCGACCTCCTCCCAGCGGGAGATGTCGGTGACGTACAGGCGGGTGCGGACGACGTTGGCGAGGGTGAACCCGGCGCGCTCGAGCGACTGCTCGACCGTGGCCAGGATCTGCCGGGTCTGCGCCCCGGCGTCCCCGGGGTGGACGACGGCGCCGTCGACGGTGGCGGTGGTGCCGCTGATCCAGGCCGTGTCGCCGTGCACGACGACGCGGCTGTAGCCGACAACGGCCTCCCAGGGCGCGCCGGAGCCGAGCCGGATGACGCTCACGAGAGTTCCATGCCGTTCTCCCCGGAGGCCACCCGCAGCGCCTCAGGCAGGGTGAACGCGCCCGCGTAGAGGGCCTTGCCCACGATCGCACCCTCGACGCCCACCGGCGTGAGCCCGGCCAGGGCGCGGATGTCCGCGAGCGAGCTGACCCCGCCGGAGGCGACCACCGGGCGCGGCGTCGCGGCGCAGACCTCGCGCAGCAGGTCCAGGTTCGGACCGCGCAGCGTGCCGTCCTTGGTGATGTCGGTGACCACGTAGCGGGCGCAGCCCTCCGCGTCGAGGCGGGCCAACGTCTCGTACAGCTCGCCGCCCTCCTTGGTCCAGCCGCGGGCGGCCAGCCGGGTGCCGCGCACGTCGAGTCCGACGGCGATCCGGTCGCCGTGCTCGGCGATGGCGCGGGCGCACCACTCGGGGGACTCCAGCGCGGCCGTGCCCAGGTTCACCCGCCGGCAGCCGGTGGCCAGGGCCGCGGCCAGCGACTCGTTGTCCCGGATGCCGCCGGAGAGCTCGACGTCGACGTCCAGCTCGCCGACCACGCGGGCCAGCAGGTCGCGGTTGCTGCCCCGGCCGAAG
This sequence comes from Actinomycetota bacterium, assembly GCA_030773455.1. Classification (GTDB taxonomy): domain Bacteria; phylum Actinomycetota; class Actinomycetes; order Mycobacteriales; family Geodermatophilaceae; genus Geodermatophilus. Next base: position 14,080 of record JALYNA010000121.1, on the reverse strand, counting down.
GCGGCGTCGAGGTCGACCAGATGCACCCACTCGGCGCCGTCCCGCTGCCACTGCAGCGCAGCGTCCAGCGGGTCGCCGTAGGACGTCTCGCTGCCGGCCTCCCCATGCACGAGACGGACGGCCTGGCCGTCGGCGACGTCGACGGCGGGGAGCAGCTGCAGCTTCGGCACGCCCGACAGCCTAGGGACCCCGTTCCGGTGGCCCGCGTCACCGCCGGTGGGTCAGTAGTAGCCCTTGGCGCCGTCGAGCTGCTCGCGCAGCGGGTCCAGGTGGCCGACGTGCCGGGCCACCTCCTCGACCATGTGCAGCAGGATCCAGCGCAGGGACAGCACGTCGACGCCGTACTCGGTGTTCCGGGCGAGGGTGTCGAGCGGGGTGGCGGCGACGATCTCGTTCGAGCGGGCGCACTGCCCCTCGTACCGGTCGAGCAGCTCGGCCAGCGGCGCGCCGTCGACAGTGAAGTCGGCGTCCGGGACGTTGCCGAACTGCGGGTTGGGCTCCTCGGGTCGGTCGAGCGGAGCACCTCGAACCAGCAGTGCTCGACCCAGCGCAGGTGCGAGACCAGCCCGCCACCGTCATCACCGGGGAGGCGGGCAGGAGGGCGCGGTGCGCGTCGGACTCGGCGAGCCCCGCGCACGTGGAGTGAACGATCGCGCGCTGCAGGTCCAGCCAGCCGACCAGTTGGGCCCGTTCGCCGGCGTGACCGGGCGGGCGGGTGCGGGGAGGCGTCACCGGCCGGACGCTGGCGCCGGGCTGCCGCCGTGGCACCCGAGTTCTCCGGACGACGGGCGTTCACTGCGGCGCGGCAGAGAGGGCGGTTCTGCCGTGGCCGGACTCCAGCCATCGGTTCAGCTGGGCACACTCGGCATGCCCGATGGACTCGTCGTCCAGTTGACCGAGGCCGAAGACGCAGGCGGTCAGGACGCGACCATCGATCAGGACCACTCGGAGCCCGGCCCGGAGCAGCGTCCCGTAGGGAGGCGGCGGCTCGAACCGGAGAACGTCCGCGGCCCGTACCGACCGCGTGGTCCAGAACCCACGGACGGTCACCCGACCAGGGGTCACGGCGATCGCCATGTGCAAAATCCGGTACACCGCCAGTCCAGCCACGGACAGGACGGCAAGTGCGGAAACCATGTTGGCCAGTGGCGTGGTGGTGAACTCGGGCGTCGGTCCGACAGCGCCCACGACACCGGCGAACGCAGCGATGGCCCGCCTGGACGTAGCGGCCACGGCGTGTGAAGACCCGATGCCTGCCGCGCTGACCGCCCACCTCGCCCCTCCCACACCGACCGCAGGGACATCGGGGTCCTCACCCGGGACCTTGAGTCGACGGCCATCGTTGATGACAGGGTGGCGGGGTGGAGTTCGCTGACGTCGTCCGCCGGCGGCGCATGGTGCGTGACTACGACCCCACCCGGCCGGTGCCGCCCGAGGTGCGCGAGCGGCTGCTCGAGCACGCGCTGCGGGCGCCGTCGGCCGGCTTCAGCCAGGGCTGGGCGTTCCTCGTGCTGGAGGACGCCGCCGACCGCGAGCTGTTCTGGTCCGTGACGGCCTCCACCGGCGCCCCGGACGGATGGCTGACCCGCATGCGCCGGGCGCCCCTGCTGATCGTGCCGTTGTCGGACAAGCAGGCCTACCTCGACCGCTACGCCGAGCCGGACAAGGGCTGGACCGACCGGGACGAGTCCCGCTGGCCGGTGCCCTATTGGGACGTCGACACCGGCATGGCGTCGCTGCTCATGCTGCTGACCGTTGTCGACGAGGGGCTGGGCGCCTGCTTCTTTGGCATCCCGGCCGAGCGGCTCCGGGCGTTCCGCGAGGCCTTCGGCGTGCCCGACCGGCTCCGGCCGGTCGGCGTGGTGTCGGTCGGCTACCCGGGTGCGGGGGACCGCCGCTCGCCGTCCCTGCGCCGGGGTCGGCGCGCGTTCGACGAGGTCGTCCACCAGGGCCGCTGGTGACCGTTCTGGGGACGGCGCTGCTGGCGTCCGCCGTCCTGCTGGGTGCACTCACCCAGCGGGCCACCGGGCTGGGCTTCGCGCTGGTGGCCGCCCCGTTCCTCGTCCTGCTGACCGGGCCTGCGGTCGGGGTCTCGCTCAGCAACGTGCTGTCGGCGTCGCTGTGCGCGCTGGTGCTGGCCCGCACGTGGCGGCGCGCGCTGTGGCCGCAGGTCGCCCTTCTCGCGGTGCCGGCGCTGCTGGCGATCCCCCTGGGGGTGCTCCTCGTCCGCACGCTGCCGGAGGGGCCGCTGCTCGTGGCGGTCGGGGCGCTGTCCATCGCCGCCGTGGCGGTGGTCTCGGTCGGCCGCCGCAGGAGACTGCTGACCGGCCGCGGGTCGGCGGTGGTGGCCGGCGCGCTGGCCGGCTTCATGAACGTGACCGCCGGCGTCGGGGGGCCGATGGTCACCGCCTACGCGGTGTCGCGGCACTGGCCGCTGCCGGTGTTCATCCCGACCGCGCAGGCGACCCTGCTGGTGGTCAACGTGGCCTCGCTCGTCGGCAAGGGCCTGCCCTCGCTCGGCCCGTCCGTGTGGGTGGTCAGCGGGATCGCGCTGGTCGCCGGCCTGGGAGCCGGTGAGGTGGTGAGCCGGCGGCTGGGCGCGGCGCGCGGGCTGCAGCTGGTGATCGCCGTCGCGCTGGCCGGCGGGGTCGCGACGGTGGTGCGGGGGCTCGCCGAGCTCTGACCCACCCCGGTCGGCGGCTGGTTGACTGCCTGCCGTGGCAGACGAGAACGGGTCCCGCGCCGTCCTGGTGACCGGCGGCTCGCGCGGCATCGGCCGGGCGATCGCGCACGCCTTCGCCGCGGCGGGCGACCGCGTCGCGGTGCACTGGGGCGCCTCTGAGGACCGCGCCGAGGCGGTGCTGGCCGAGCTGCCCGGCGCCGGACACGTGCTCGTGCAGGCCGACCTCGCCGACGCCGACGCGGTGGGCCGGATGGTCGACGAGGCGGCCGCGGCGCTGGGCGGGCTCGACGTGCTGGTCAACAACGCCGGGGTGTTCACCGCCCACCCGCCGCTGTCGGTCTCCTACGAGGAGTGGCAGGCGGCGTGGTCGCGGACGCTGGCGGTGAACCTGCTTGGGGCGGCGAACGCGACCTTCCGCGCGGTGCCGCACCTGGTCGCCGCCGGCGGGGGCGCGGTGGTCAACGTCTCCAGCCGCGGCGCGTTCCGCGGCGAGCCCGACACGCCGGCGTACGGGGCGTCCAAGGCCGGGCTCAACGCCTTCGGCCAGTCGATGGCGCTCGCACTGGCCCCGCACGGCATCTCCGTGGGCACCGTGGCCCCGGGGTTCGTGCAGACCGAGATGGCCCGTGAGGTGCTCGACGGCCCGGGCGGGGACGCCGTCCGCGCACAGTCGCCCTACGGCCGGGTCGCCCGGCCGGAGGAGGTCGCCTCGGCGGTGCTGTGGCTGGCCTCCCCGGGCGCGCGGTTCTCCACCGGGACGATCATCGACGTGAACGGGGCCTCCTACCTGCGCAGCTGACGCACACTCGGTGCGTGGCCCTGCCGTTCCCCCGTCGCGCCGGCCGGCGCACCAACGTGGGCCTGCTCGCGCTGCTCCTGCTGGCCGGGGGCACGGGCGGGCTCGCCTTCGCCGTCGGGTCGCCCGGCCCGGCACGGCTGGTCGTCGCGGTGCACGGGGCGGCCGGGCTCGGGCTGCTGCTGCTCGTCCCGTGGAAGTCGGTCGTGGTGCGACGGGCCCGGCGGCGTCACGCCGGGAGCGGTGGGCTGTCCCTGGCCGTGGCGACCGTCTTGACCCTGCTCACCGGCGTCCTGCACTCCGCCGGGGTGACCGGGCCGTGGTCCTGGTCGGCCGGCGTCCCGGTGCTGCACGTCCACGTGGCCCTCGGCGTTGCGACCGGCGCGCTGCTCGTCGTCCACGCGTGGGGACGCCGACAGCGGCCGCGGGCCACCGACCTGGACCGCCGCGGACTGCTCCGGACCGGGGCGCTGGCCGCCGGAGCGGCGGCGCTGTGGGGCACCGGTGAGGGGCTGCTGCGGCTGACCGGCGCACCGGGGGCGGAGCGACGGGCGACGGGGTCCTTCGAGCGGGGCACCGACGACCCGGCCGCCATGCCGGTGACCCAGTGGATCTCCGACGCCGTGCCCGAGGGCGCCGCGGCGACGCTGGAGGTGGTCGCCGCCGGTCGGCGGGTACGGGTGCCGGTGGCCGACCTCGACCGCGGGGACACCGTCCGCGCCGCCCTCGACTGCACCGGCGGCTGGTACGCGGTGCAGGACTGGCGCGGGATCCGGCTTGACCGGCTGCTCGCCGAGCACGCGGACGGGTCGCTGCCGGCCGACGGCGCGGTGGACGTCGTCTCGGTCACCGACTTCCGCCGCCGGCTGCCGCTGTCGGAGGCCGGGGGGCTGCTGCTGGCCACCCACGCGGCCGGCCGGCCCCTCTCTTGCGGGCACGGCGCGCCGGTGCGGCTGGTCGCCCCGGGACGGCGGGGCTTTTGGTGGGTCAAGTGGGTGGCGCGGGTGGAGGTCGTCGACGAGCCGTGGTGGCTGCAGTCGCCGTTCCCGCTGCAGTGAGTCAGCTCAGGGTCTGCAGCCAGTTGCTGAGCAGCTGGGCGCCGGCGTCCCCGGACTTCTCGGGGTGGAACTGGGTGGCCGACAGCGCACCGTTCTCCACCCCGGCGACGAACCGGTCGCCGTGCTCGGCCCACGTCACCAGCGGGGCGGCTAACGGGGACGGCAGCCCTTCCGATCCCAGCGGGAAGTCGCGCACGCCGTAGGAGTGCACGAAGTAGAAGCGCTGGTCCGCCAGGCCGTCGAACAGGACCGTCTTCTCCGGTGCCTGCACGGTGTTCCACCCCATGTGCGGCAGCACCGGGGCCTGCAGCTGCTCCACCACGCCGGGCCACTCGCCGCATCCCTCGGCGTCCTGACCGTGCTCCACGCCGCGCTCGAACAGGATCTGCATGCCCACGCAGACGCCGAGGACCGGCCGGCCGCCGGCCAGCCGCCGGCCGATCACCCGCGGGCCGTCGACGGCCTTGAGGCCCGCCATGCACGCCGCGAACGCACCCACCCCGGGGACGACGAGGCCGTCGGCTTCCAGGGCGGCACGCGGATCGGCGGTCACCGTGACGTCGGCACCGACGCGGGTCAGTGCGCGTTCGGCCGAGCGGAGGTTGCCCGAGCCGTAGTCCAGGACGACGACCTTCTTCACGGTGCCCACGGTACGTGGCAGCGATTGCGCGGACGTCGGGATTTCCGCGGTCCGGGTGGTGGTCGTCGCAGCATCCCTGTCAAGCTCCCCTCTACATCTGTGGACGAGCCCCTGACCTGCGGATTCAGGTTGTCTAGAGGGTTGAGCTTCGGTAGTATTCGTACAGACGTTCGGACGGTGGGAGGTGGAGTGGACGAGCTGCTGGCCGCGCTGGACGCTCTGTCCGCCGACGACCTGACCCCGCTGTTCGGCCCGGCGCTGCTGGACCGGCTGCGTCCGCTGCTGGTGGCGCAGAACCGGATCGCCGCGGAGGTGGCGCGCACGGTGCGCCAGTGTGAGGTGTCCGGCGCTGCCGAGCACGACGGCCTGAAGACGATGGCGTCCTGGCTGCGCGGGCACGGGCACCTGTCGACGGCGGAGGCTGCCCGGTTGGTGCGGGCCGGTCGTGCGCTGGAGCACCTGCCCGTGCTGGCGGCGGCGTTCGCCGCCGGGCAGGTGACCGCCGAGCAGGCCGGGCTGGTCGGGCAGGTGGCTGAACCGAAGCACCTCGCCGCGGCTGCGGAGCAGGACGTGGACCTTCCGAGCCTGGACGCCGTGCTCACCGACGTGGCCACCTCCCGGCCGTGTGCGGACACTGCCAAGGCGGTGCACCACTACCTCGACCGCCTTGATCAGGACGGGCCGGAGCCGGATCCGACCGACGGGCGGCGGCTGGCGATCGCCAAGCACGCCGACGGGTCGATCAGCTTCCGCGGCGATCTGGACGCGGTGGGTGGGGAGCGCTTCGAGGCGGCGCTGGAGTCGGTGCTGCAGGCGGGGCGCTGCGCCGGGGATGAGCGCACCCGGTCCCAGCAGCAGGCCGACGCACTGGTGCAGCTGTGTGACAACCAGCTGGCGGCCGGCACCCTGCCCATCCTGCGCGGGCACAAGCCACACGTGCTGGTGAAGATAGGCGTGGAGGACCTGGCCGACCCCGCCACCGGCCCCGGAGCCGGGCAGATGGGCTTCGGCGCGACGATCTCCGCCGCCCGCGCCCGCTGGCTGGCCTGCGACGGGCAGGTCACCCGCATCGTCATGGGCCCCGACGGCATGCCGCTGGACTACGGCCGCACGATCCGCCTGGTGCCCCCGCACGTGCGCCGGGCGGCGGAGGTGCGTGACGGCGGCTGCGTGTTCGCCGGCTGCGGCGCGCCGACCTGGTGGTGCGATGTCCATCACCTGCTGGAGTGGATCAACGGCGGCGAGACCAGCCTGGAGAACTCCGCGCTGTTGTGCGAACGGCACCACACCAAGGTCCACCACGGGTTCCGGGTCGAACGACAACCCGACGGCCGATGGCGCACCTTGCGCCCGGATGGCACCGAGATCCTCATCGGGCCACGCCTGGATCTCGCTGCCTGACCCACTCGAGCAACGCCACGCAGCCGGTAGCCGAACCGCCGCCCCGCCACGGGCGCCGGTTGGCTGCCGGCTGCGCGCGTTCAGGCTTATCGGCCGGGCCTCACGCAGGCCCGCTCGTCGGCGTGCGACGGTCCTGCGGTGGGACCGGAGAGCTTCGACTCGGCGTTCAGTCAGGACTGGAGCCGCTGGGTTCTCACCCACGCCTGCCCGAGGTGCCTGATGCCGACCTCGCCCTTGATTGGTCCGTGCCCGTCAGCTACTGGATCGGGCCGGACGCGGCAGCGGTCCTGCACATCCGTCGCTTCTACGAGGAGGACGACGCGGAGGTGCTCACCGGGACCGACGTCGACCTGTTCTACCGCGTCGACGGAGCGTGGCGAACGCGGGGCGGTGGCGGAGGTGGGTGGAAGGGCGAGTCGCCGCTGACGCGGATCGACGTTCCTCCGCGCCACGTCGACCTCCACGGTGTGAACGGTGGCTGGAGTGAGGGGCGTGGCTGCAAGGCGCTGTGGGACGAGGTCGGCACAGCGGCGGCGGTCGCGGAGGCCCATCAGGCCGGAACGGTCACGAGGCGCACGATCGAGGCGCCGGTCGGTGCCTTCGTCGTCTGCGCTGGCTACGCGCAGCCCCTCACCGTGCGGATCCTGGACCAGTGGGGCGAGCTCCTGGCCGAGATCGAGGAGCCGGCGGGCTTCGAGGGCGGTCCGCCGGACCTCACCGGAGCCACTACGGGCTGACTCGAAGAAGCCGACACCGGGCGCGACAGGTCGCCCTACCGCTCCCAGAGCTGGACGAGCAGGTCGGTCTTGTCGGCGGGGAACTCGTACACCGCGGTGATCCGCAGGCCGGCGTCCCGGAGGACCACGTCGTCGTCGGAGGGGACCACCTCCCCGCGGATCGTCCGGCGGACCAGCCACACCCGGTCGGCGGTCGTCGGGGCGTCGTCCGGCGGCAGGACGACGTCGGGCCGCAACTGGGGGGCCGACGTCCGGACGTAGTGGTCCAGCCCGGTCGCCGAGCGCTGGTCCGCGGCCACGACCGGCTCACCGGCGGCGTGCCGCTCCACCAGCAGCGCCACCACGTCGTCGGCACGCTCCCGCGGCTCCCGCACGGCCAGCGGCGCGGCGGCCAGCAGGGAGCAGGCCACCAGCAGCCCGGCCACCGGCGCCCGCGCAACGCGCGGCACGGTGAGCACGCCCACCGCCGCGAGCACCCCGAGCCCCAGCAACCCGGCCAGCAGGTAGCGGGGCAGGTACACCGGCCGCAGCTGCTCGGCCAGGAGCAGCAGCGTCAGCGGCACGAGCACCCAGCAGGTACCGACCACCCGCATCCCGGTGCCCCGCAGTGCGCCGAGCACGGCCAGCCCCACGGTCAGGTAGAGCAACGGCGCCAGCCCGCCCGTCCACGCCTCGACGGCGAGGTCGGCCAGCCTGCCACCGGTGTCGCGCAGCCACTCGGCGTTGCGCGAACCATTTCCGTTGAGCAGGTTCAGGCCGACCAGACCCACGGCGGGCAGCGCCGCGCCCGCGCCGGCCAAGGCCACCGGCAGCCCCGGCCGGCCGCGCAGCAGCAGCGCCGCGACGACGAAGCCCGCCAGCACCGTGACCGCGTACCAGTGCGCCAGCCCCATTCCCGCGCCGGCCAACCCGAACAGCAGCAGGCCCCGCGGCATGCCCTGCAGCCAGCGGACCAGCCCCAGCAGCGTGCCGCCGGTGGCCAGCACCACCAGCCCGTAGCTGCGCGCCTCCACCGCCTGCTCCAGCAGCAGCGGGCTCGCCGCGAGCAGCACGCCGGCCAGCACCCCGGCCGCCCGGGAGGTCAGCCGGGTCACCGCCCGGGTCACCAGTGCCAGCCCACCGGCAGTCGCCAGCAGCGACAGCACCCGCAGCGACGTGTCGCCGCCGAGCCCGGGCAGCGACATCCACGTGTGCACCACGAAGTAGTACGGCGCGTTGTACGACGGCGGGACGTCGGCAAGGTAGCTCGTCGTTCCGCGGCCCTCGACGATCGCCGCGAGGATCTCCGCGTACGGCCGGCGGCCGACCTCGGCGGTGAACAGCTCGTCGAACCACAGCCCGTGCCCCGGCAGCAGCAGGACCGCCCCCAGCAGGAGGACGGCCAGCGGCGGCACCAGCTCCAGCACGGACCAGCGGGACGCCGACGGCCCGGGAACCGGCTCCGGCTGTGCGGACACCCGTTCCGCCGTCGTGCTCACGCAGAGCAGGTTAGGCGACCCTTTCCTGGCTGCCGAACCGTCCCCATCGCCGCAGCGTCCCGGGCCGCCGGGAGGCGAGGGGCGTACCCGCCCTCTGTGGCGGGACGGATCAGTCGTCCGGCTCGTCCTGCTCGTTGCGCGTCCGGTGCCGGAGCGGGACGGCGAGCCACCACCAGATCAGGAACGCCCCGATCGCCACAGCGGTGACCCACGCCAGCGTGAGGTCGAAGACCACGTCGGCCACGAGCAGCACCGCGCCGACGATCGCCACGGCCAGCACGGTCAGCCCGAGGAAGGCCGACCGGTTGCTGCGCTGCAGCAGTGCCTCCTTGTCGTGCTGCCGGAACAGCACCGGTGCTGCGCCGCAGGCGCGATGAGCAACCCGGTCGCCACCGCGGCCGCGACCAGCGTGACGAAGTAGACGTCGCGCTGGAAGTCGGTGAGCTGGTTGCCCTGCTGCTGGAACGGCACCACGAGCAGGAACGCGAAGAGGAACTGCACCCCGGGCAGCGCGACCCGCAGCTCGTTGAGCAGCTCGATGAGCTCCCGGTCGATCCGCTCCTTGCGCCCCTCGTGCTCCGACGAGTCGCCGCGGCGCTGCGGAGTCCGCACGTCGGTCATGACCGCCCACCTCCTGTTCACCCGCCGTTCACCTTCCCGACGGTGCCCCGCCGCGCAGGTGGGTACGCGCGGCTCGTACGCCCATCCGTCAGGACGGTCAGGAGGACGACGTGTCGATGTGGACACCGATGGAGCCAACCTCGGCCGGGAGGACGACGGCATCCCGGCGGCCGACCCCGGTGCGGGCGGCCCGCCGCCCGCCGACGGCTTCGGGATCGGTGGCGAGGAGCCCGACCGGCCCGAGGAGGCCACTCCGCAGGCAGCCGACGCAGCGGGGGAGGACGGCGATCCGCCGTTCCGCACTCCCGACCCGGCAGAGGTCTCGCGCCGGCGTCGCTGACCGGCCGGACACGACGAGGCCTGGCGGACCGCATCGATGTGCGTCCGCCGGGCCTCCGCCGTGCGGGTCAGCCCCGGATGGCAGCCAGCGCGCGGTCGACCAGGTCGTAGTGGCCCACCGCCCAGAAGACGACGCCGGCCAGCACCAGGCCGCCGATCGTCACCGCCGCCGAGCTCACCGGGTGCTGCTTGGCGTGCGCCCAGGCGTCGCGGGCCTTGCGCCGGAACGCCACGAAGAACCGCCGCGCCCACTCGAACTCCGTCGACCACACCCACAGCCCCACCAGGATCGGCGGGATGGTGAGCGGCCTGGGCAGCACGGTGAGCGCCACGCCCAGCAGGACGAACAGCAACCCGACGACGAACACCCCGGCCCGGTAGGCGGTGGCCGGCCCGGGCTTGCTCCGGACGCGGTCCCGCCACGAGCCGGGCTTCACCGGCCGTGGCTTGCCCAGGCCGTCGGTGCAGTCGGGGCACCGGGTGGCGCCACCGCCCGCGGGCTTCTGGTCGTGCGTGTCGAGGGTGCGGGTCACCGGAACTCCTGGATCGGCCGGGTGGTGGGGAGGAACGGGGGTCAGCGTTGGGCGAGCCCGCGCACGACCTCGCTGGGCCGCTGCTGCTCGCCGGCGTAGGAGCTGAGCACGACGAGCGACCCGGTGAGCGCCGGGATCACCCACTGCAGCTGGTCGAGCCTCTCCTGGGCAGCGGCGACCTCGGCCCGGGCGCGCTTGCTCGGCTTGGTGCCCGAGCGCGACGGCGTGGCCCCGGAGTTGGAGACGACCTTGCCCAGCGCCCGGCTGTAGGCGGTGACGCCCAGCGCGGCCGCGGTGAGCACCGTCTTGAGCGCGCTCATGCCGGCGACGCCCTGCTGCCCGGCCACGCGCCTCCGGTTGGCCCGCAGCTGGCCGACGCTGCCCACCAGGTGCGCGCCGATGGCGGCGGCGTTGACCGGCGTCCACCGGTCCCACCCGGCGTTCGCGACCCGGCCGACGTCCGAGGCGCTGCCTGCCTCACCGGCGGCGGCGTTGAGCGCTACGGTGTTGGCCAGCGTGCCGCCGAACCAGGCGGCCAGTCCGACATCGTGCAGCGAGCGGGAGAGGGTGTTGCGCGCCATTGCTGAGCTCCTCCGGAGAGATGGGGGTGGAGTGGCTCTACCCCGCCTCCCGCGTTTCCACTCGGTTGCCCACCACCGGTGTTCAGCTTCCGTACCGCAGCGCCACCCGCCGGCGCGCCTTGGCCGCCTCCTCCTCGCGGTCCCTGGGCGGCGCGGCGGTGACCAGCGCGGCCAGCAACCGCGCGGAGGCCTCGGCGACCTCCGCGACGGCGCGATCGAACGCCTCCGCGTTGGCCCGCGAGGGCCGCGCCGTCCCGCTGATCTTGCGGACGTACTGCAGTGCGGCGGCCTGCACCTCGTCGTCGGTGACGGGCGGCTCGAAGTTGGCCAGCGGCCGGATGTTGCGGCACATGCCCGGCAGCGTAGGAGCGCCTGCCGACGCCGGGGAGGTTCAGGCGGCGAACCCGGCCCGGTCGACCTTGCGGTGGTAGCGGGTGCCCAGGCCGCCGCCGAGCAGCGCGCCCAGCAGCGCCGCCGCCGCGGCGACGGCCAGCGTGGCCAACCCGGCTGTGGTGGCCGTGCCCTCCCCGACGGGGATGCGCGGTAGTTCCAGCCGGGCGAGCATGTTGTACTCGCTGCCCAGCGCGGCCGCGGCGCCGGAGACCAGGACGACGACGAGCAGGCCGACCAACCAGACGGCCAGGCCCTGCCGGAGGCCGGTGAAGCGCGCCATCCGACCCGCCACGTACCCGCCGGCCAGGTAGGACAGGAAGAGGACGCCCGCCAGCGCGACCGCCCCGCCCAGGCCCAGCTCACCGGCCGACGCACCCTCGGTCAGGCCCAGGGCGACGTCGGCCGCCGACACCAGGGCGAGCAGCAGCACCGCCAGGCCGGTCGCCGACAGCCAGCCGAAGAACGCCGCACCCCACGCGATCCCGCCGAACGCCGCCTTCTGGACGGCGACGGCCTCGCGCGCCCCGCCGTGGCCGGTCGGGGCACCGTCGGAGAGGGTGCGGTCGCTGCTCGCCATGGCGGGCCTCCCGGGGAAGATCGGAGCCGGACGTGACCGGCGGGGTGCCCGGACCCCATCGGCACAAACGGCGCGCGGGCCGGTCGGCACGGACGGGCCCGGACGAGGGGTGGAGCGGTGGTCGTGCTGCTGGTGGACGCCGCGAACGTGGTCGGCGCCCGGCCCGACGGCTGGTGGCGCGACCGCGCCGGGGCGACCTCGCGGCTGCTGTGGCGGCTGGCCCCGCTACCCGGGCGCGAGCTACCCGCGCCCGGCGGCGGCCGGTTGGTCTGCGGCGAGGTGGTCGCGGTGGTCGAGGGGGCGGCCCGGGCGGTCGAGCCACCGGACGGCGTCACGCTGGTGCGGGCGGAGGGCAGCGGGGATGACGCACTGGCCGCGTGCGCTGCGAGACTGGCCGCCGACGGCCGGGACCTGCTCGTGGTCACCGCCGACCGCGGTGTGCGCGCGCGGCTGCCCAAGCGCGCCGCCGTGACCGGACCCGGCTGGCTGTACGACGTCCTGCCCGCATGACCCGGGAGGCCCGCGGGTAGAGCGACTCCACCGACGCGGCCCGGGGCCCGCCCGCGCGTCCGCACCCCCTCCCGAGCACGAGGAGCCGCATGCCGCCGACCGTTCCGCCGTCCCGCACCCTGACCGCCCTCGTCACCGGCGCCTCCAGCGGGATCGGCCGGGCCACGGTGCACACCCTCGCCGCCCGCGGCGCGCGGCTGGTCCTGGTCGCCCGGGGCAGGGGGCCGCTGGAGGAGACCGCCGAGGAGGCCCGGGAAGCGGGTGCCGCCGAGGTGCTCGTCTGCCCCGTCGACGTCACGGACGCCGAAGGGCTGCAGCAGGTGATCGACACCGCGGTAGCCCGGTTCGGCCGGCTCGACGTCGTCGTACACTCAGCCGCCACCATGGCGTACGGCCGGATCGAGGACGTTCCCCGCGAGGTCTTCGAGGCCGTCGTGGCCACGAGCCTGCACGGCACCGCGAACGTGGCGCGCAGCGCGCTGCCGGTCTTCCGCCGCCAGGGCGCGGGGCACCTCGTCGTCGTCAGCTCGCTGCTGGCCTCGGTGACCGCGCCGCTCATGGGCATCTACGCGGCGGCCAAGTGGGGCCAGCTGGGGCTGGTCCGCACGCTGCAGCAGGAGACGCGGGACGCCCCGGGCGTGCACGTCTCCGCGGTCGCGCCGGGCGGGGTCAACACGCCGATCTACTCCCAGGGTGCGACATGGGCCGGCAGCACCGGCCGCCCGCCCCAGCCGGTGTACTCGGCCGACCGGGTTGCCCGGGCGGTCGTCGCGCGGCTGGAGCGGCCGCGCCGGCTGGTCCAGTCGGGGTTCGCCAACTCCACGGTCATCGCGGGTTTCCGGCTGCTGCCGGCGGTCTACGACGCGCTCGTCGGCCCGCTGTTCCGGACCCTCGCCTTGGCCGGGGACGACGCACCGCCCACCGAGGGCAACGTCTTCGCCTCCCGGCCGGAGGGCAACCGCAAGGAAGGAGGCTGGCGCAGCATCTGACTCACCAGCGCTTGCGCCGGTCGGCCAGTTTCCCCTCGAAGGCGGCGACGATGCCGGCAGCGACGTCGCGGAGCTTGACGTTGCGCCGCTGCGAGGCGATCCGCAGCAGGTCGAAGGCGCGGTCGGCGGTGCACCGCTCCCGGGCCATCAGCAGGCCGACCGCCTGGCCGATGGTGGCCCGGGTGTCCAGGCCGCCGAGCATGGAGTCGGCCCGCTCGTCGCTGTCGGCGATGCGCAGTGCCACGCTCAGCGCGCCGGTGGCCCGCTCCGCCCAGCGGGCGGCGGCAGCCTCGATGTCGGTGCCGAAGGCGTGCGGCTCGGTGGCGTAGAGGTTCAGCGCGCCGCTGCTGCGCCCCTCGACCACCAGCGGCAGGGACAGCGACGACCGGACGCCGAGCTCCGCGGCCTGCGCGGGATAGGGCGCCCAGCGCCCCTCGGCGGCCATGTCGTCGACCCGGACGACGGTGCCGGTGCGCAGCGACTCCAGGCACGGGCCGGTGTCCATCTCGTACTGCCGTCCGTCGGCGCGGTCGGCCAGCGGCCCGGTGCTGGCCACGGTCACCCGGCGGCCTCGCGGGCCAGGGTCAGCCCGCAGGCATCGGCGTGCGGCACCTGGCGTGCGGTCAGCTGCACCAGGTCGCCCAGGAAGGAGGGGAGGTCCCCTCCGGAGGCCAGCAGGGCGAGCAGCCCGCCGTCGTCGGTCCCCGTGTCCACCCTCGGCGTCACAACTGCCGCCCCCCGTGT
>JALYNA010000120.1 GCA_030773455.1 Actinomycetota bacterium | reverse complement strand
CGCCGTCCGCAGGAGCACGTAGCTGATCACGCCGGCGCCGATGCCGTTGGTGATCGAGTAGGTGAACGGCATGAGCGCGATCGTCAGGAACGCCGGGATGACCAGCGACATGTCGTCCCACTCGAGGTTGCGGATCTGGCTGATCATGAGCGCACCGACGATGACCAGCGCGGGCGCCGCCGCCTCGGAGGGCACCACCAGGACCAGCGGGCTCAGGAACATGGTGACCAGGAACAGCGCCCCGGTCACCACGCTGGCCAGGCCGGTACGCGCGCCGTCGGCCACGCCGGCGGCACTCTCGATGTACGTCGTGTTGGACGACACGCTGCCCGCGCCGCCGGCCGCGGCGGCCAGCGAGTCAACCAGCAGCACCGGCTGCGACTTCGGCAGATTGCGGTTCTCGTCGAGCAGATCCCCCTCGGCGCCGACGGCCGTCACGGTCCCGACCGTGTCGAAGAAGTCGGCGATCATGATCGAGAAGACGACGAGCAGGGCGGCGACGACGCCGATCCGCTCGAAGCCGCCGAACAGCGAGAAGTCGCCCAGCAGCGAGAGGTCGGGGGCGCTGACGACGTCCTCGGGCAGCGCCGGGACCTGCAGCGCCCAGCCGCGCGGGTTGACCTCCTCGCCGTCGACGATGCGCGGGCCGATTTTCGCGACGGCCTCGACGGCGATGGCGAGGACCGTGGTCACCACGATGCCGATGAGCAGGCCACCGCGGACCCGCAGGACGACCAGGACGCTCATCAGCAGCAGGCCGACGACGAAGACCAGGATCGGCCAGCCGGCGAGCTGCCCGTTGACGCCGAAGCTGATCAGCGGATGCCCGGCCGGATGATGCCGGCGCCGGCCAGCCCGATGATGGTCAGGAAGAAGCCGATGCCGACGGCGATGGCCGTCTTCAGCTGCGGCGGGATGGCCTCGAAGACCGCCCGCCGGAACCCGGTCAGCACCAGCACGGTGATGAGCAGGCCCTGGAGGACGACCAGGCCCATGACCTCCGGCCAGGAGAGCTGGGTGGCTGCGAACACCGCGACGACGGCGTTGATGCCCAGGCCCGTGGCCAGGGCGAACGGGTATCGGCCCACGACCCCCATGAGGATCGTCATGACCCCGGCGATCAGCGCGGTGACCGCCGCGATCGCCGGGAACGGCAGCACGGTACCGGTGACGTCGGCCCCGGGAGTGCCGTCCAGACCGGGGATGCTGGTCAGGATGATCGGGTTGAGCAGCACGATGTAGGCCATCGTGAAGAAGGTCGTCAGACCGCCGCGCACCTCGCGGGCCGTCGTCGAGCGGCGGGCGCTGATGCCGAAGTAGCGGTCGAGCCCGTTGCTGGGCCTCACCCGTGGGCCGTCGCTGCGACGCGGGGGCCGTGCCCCGGCGGCGACGTCGGCGGGCGTGCCGCCGTCCGTGGTGCTGCCCGTGGACGGGCGGGACTTCTCTGCCATGACGACTCTCCGGGCGCGGGGCCGGGCGAGCGGGCGGCGGGGGAAGCGCGCCGGCTGACCGGTGAGGACTGCGATGAGCAGCGACAGCGTGTCACACCGGTGTCGCGGCCCCGTGACACCGGCCCGGGCCGGGAGGTCCTAGGGTCAGGGCGTGCCCCGACCGGCCAGGCAGGCTCCACCCCCATTGCGTGTGGACACCGTGCGGGTGGTGCTGGCCGGGGCGGCGCTGTGGGCCGCCGCGCTGGTGGTCCTGCTGCTGCTGGGGAACCGGGTGGACCGGATGTGGACCTGGACGTGTGTCGTCGGCATCGCGCTGGCCGCCATCGGCCTGGGTGTCATGCGTCTGCAGGGTCAAATCGGCCGCCGCAACTGAGGGGGCGGACCGCCCCGCCCCCTCACCTCCCGGACGCTCGTCCCCTGCCCACACCTGTGGGCAGGGACAACTCACCGCGGAGGTGGACGGGAGTCCGGGGCTCACCGTCGACCGGGGGACGGCACGTGGTGGCGGTGTCGGCCGGTAGGACGACAGTGTCAGAGCACGTCAAAGGTGCCGGTGTCGTAGCGAGCCGAGCGCACGACCTCGGCTGCGTCGTCGGCCGCCAGCGTCGCCTGGCTGTGCGCGCCGCAGCCGTAGTCGACGGCGACCACGCGGCCGTCGGCCGGGGCGTAGACGTTGCCGCACGCGCCGAAGGCGTGCCGCAGCGAGCCGGCCAGCGGCAGGAAGAAGCCGCAGGTGCCGCACGGACCGGGAGCGTGTCGGGCCATCGCCGAGCGGGGGCCGAACTCGCCGGCGTCCCAGCGGGCCGCGGCCTCCTCCCGTCCCTCGCGGGACATGACCCGTTCCCGGCCGAGGCCGACCTCGGAGGCGACCACGGACCCCTCGGGGTCGTCGGCGGAGTCGTCGTCGGCCGTGTAGCTCGGAACCAGCCGGGGATCGTCCTCGGTGGAGGGCAGCACGTCTCCGACCGACAGATCCCCGGGCCGTAGCCGTTCGTGCCACGGCACCCAGGCGGGGGCGAGCAGTGCCTGCTCGCCGGGCAGCAGCACGACCTCGTCGACGGTCACTCGCTCCTCGCCCGGCACCCGGGCGAGGGTGACCGCCCAGTACCAGCCGACGTAGCCGGGCAGCCGGCTGGCGAAGGAGTGGGTGACCACCTCGCCGAGGTCGTCGCCCACCGGCACGGCGGACGGCGTCTCGCGGGTGGCGCCGAGGTGCTCCCCGACCAGGTCGGGGAACCCGGCGGTGTCGACCGCCGCGGCCCGCGCCTGTTCGACCGCGGTGCTCGGCAGGTCGCTCCCCGCGGCGGCGGGGTCGGAGAACTCGGCCACGGCGCCATTCTCCCTGACGCCGCTGGACGCCGGGCGGCGCGGGGGCGCCGTCGGCGTCCGCCCAGGTGGGTGCGGCACCATGGGCGCGTGTCGTCGTCCCGCCCGCCCGGCGCCCGCCGCGGTGGCCGGGTCGCCGTCCTGGCCGTCGCCCTGCTCTTGGCCGGCTGTGGGTCCGAGCCGTCCGCGCCGCAGGACGTCGTCGTGGAGGCCGGGCCGCAGCGGGTGCAGGCCGCCCCCACCCAGTACTGCGCGGACGGCGAGGGGCAGCGCTACGGCACCACCCCGCCGATCATCGAGGTCTCCCCCGGCACCACCATCCGGATCACCGTGCCCGACGCGGTGGCCGAGCAGGGCTGGAGCGTGCAGGTGTTCGACGAGCAGCTCGAGGAACTGATCGGCGAGGTCGAAGTGGGCACCGGCCAGCCCGTGTTCGACGACATCACCACCTCCGACGTCGCCCCGCCGGCGTTCTACCTGGTGGTCGTCGAGGACGCCGTCGAGGACTGCGAGGGCTTCAGCGGGGCGTGGCCGGTCGGGTTCCTGCGCGCCGGCTGACCCGGCCCCCGCCCTTCCACGAGGGGTGGGGAGGGAGAGGCCCTTCTTCAGTGCTCCAGGTCGGTCGCGACCGCGCGCAGCACCGAGGCGACCTTGCGGGCCACCGGCCGGTCGGGGTGCCGGCCGCGGCGCAGCCGGTTGGAGACGTCGTCGAGCAGCTTGATCAGGTCCTCGATGATCGGGACCAGCTCGTCGGGCGTCTTGCGGGTGGCGGCCGCGTGCGCCGCCGTCACCGAGGGCAGCGGGTCGAGCACCCGCACCTGCAGGGCCTGGTCGCCGCGGCGGCCGGCGACGATGCCGAACTCCACGCGCTGCCCGGGCTTGAGCTCGCCGGTGCCGGACGGGAGGGCGTCCTTGTGCACGAAGACGTCCGGGCCGTCCTCACGGGAGAGGAAGCCGAACCCCTTCTCCGGGTTGAACCACTTGACTCTGCCGGTCGGCACGTTGATCCCTCGGTCGTCGATCGCTGGCGTCCCCGGCACCGGGCCGGGAGGACGGTCACGGCACGGATCGCCGCTGCACCAGGTTAGTCGCCGCGCGGCGCCGTCCCACTCGGACCAGGCGGCCCGTCTTCCGGGTCCGCCTAACCTGACGCGGTGCCGCCACCTGACCAGCCGCCCGGCCACCCCGACTACCGGTTCACGCTGGCCAACGAGCGGACGTTGCTGGCCTGGCTGCGCACCGGGCTGGCGCTGGTCGCCGCCGGGGTCGCGGTCGAGCAGTTCGCCCCCGACCTCGGCGTCCGCTGGGGCAGCGCCGCGGTCGCCGTCGCGCTGGTGCTCGCCGGCCTCGGTGCGGCGGTGGGCGGGTACCTGCGGTGGCGGAGCAACGAGCGGGCGATCGAGGACGACCGACCGCTGATGCCGAGCCGGGTGCTGCCGGCCGTCGTCGCCACCGTGGCCGCCGTCCTCGTCGCCGTGGCGGTCCTGGTCGGGGTCGAGGTGCTCAGCCGGTGAGCGGCTCCTCGACCGAGCCGGCCGCGCCGCGCGCGAGCGGAGCAAAGACAACGGGCGCCCGCGAGACGCAGCCGGAGCGGACCGTCCTGTCCTGGCAGCGCACCGGCCTCGGCGTACTCGCCGTGGCCGGTCTGCTGGCCCGCGCCGCGGTGACCGGGGACGCGCCGGTACGGCTGGCGGTGGCCGGCGCGGTGGCCATGCTGGGCCTGGGCGTGCTCGGCGGGCTGGCCCCGCTGCGGGACCGCGCGGTGCGGCGGGCGGTCGAGCGGGGGTCCGGCGTGGCGGTCCCGCGGCTGACCCTGCTGGCCACCGCTGTCGTCGTCACCGTGGCCGGCGCCGCCCTCGTCGCGGTGCTCAGCCCCCGCTGACCGACTGCTCCACGATGCCCAGCCGGTCGAGCAGCACGAGGAAGACCGCGGCGAAGTCGTTGCCGGCCACCTCGCGGCGCACCCGGTCCCAGTCGACCTGCTCGCGCAGCGCGCGGGCCACGGGCAGCAGCCGCCCGTAGTCGCAGTAGTGCTCGTCCAGGGCCATGAGCTTGGTGACCACGATGTCGGTCGCCTCGAGCACCGGCATGTGCACCGACAGCACGGGCAGGTCCTCGGCCCGGTCGATGAGGCCGGACTCCACCGGGACCCCGCAGGTGCGCCAGAGGACGTCGACCAACGAGTTGCCCTGGACCACCTTGGTCAGCCAGTCCTCTGCCGGGTCGACGACCTGCAGCCCCGCCTCGGTCAGCACTTTGGCCGCCCGCTCGGCCTCTGCCGCCGGGACCAGGAAGTCCGCGTCGTGGTCGGGCTCCGGCGCACCGCGGACCCACGCCGCGTACCCGCCGCACAGCGCGAAGGGGACGTCGCCCTGCTTGAGCGCCACTGCCACGCGCTTGAGGAGGTCCCGGATCTCGTCACGGTCGGAGGGCTGCACGCATCACCTGCTACCCGGGGTGCGCCCGTCGGAACGTCACCGTGTGGACGGCGGCGCGCGGGGCACAGGAGCCCTCGTGCGGATCGCGACGTTCAACATCCTCCACGGGCGCTCGCCGGTCGACGACCGGGTTGACGTCGAGCGCCTCGCCGCCGCGGTGAAGACCCTCGACGCCGACGTGCTCGGGCTGCAGGAGGTCGACCGGGACCAGCCGCGCTCCCTCGGCGCGGACCTCACCGCGGTCGCCGCCGAGGCGATGGGGGCGGTGGAGTCGCAGTTCGTAGCGGCGCTGCACGGCACCCCCGGTGGCACCTGGATGGCGGCCACCGGCGACGAGCAGCCGGGGTCGGCGACCTACGGGATCGCGCTGCTGTCGCGCTACCCGGTGGTCTCCTGGCGGGTGGTGCGGCTGCCCGCGCTGCCCAGCCGCGTGCCGGTCTGGTTCCGCGGCGCCCCCCGTCCGAAGCTGGTCGGCGACGAGCCGCGGGTCGCCGTCGCCGCCGTCCTCGACGGGCCATCGGGACAGTTCACCGTCTGCAACACGCACCTGTCCTTCGTGCCCGGGTGGGGCGCGCTGCAGCTGTCGAAGCTGGTGCGGTCGCTCACCGGCACCCGCGAGCCCCTGGTGCTCATGGGAGACCTCAACATGCAGGCCGGCCAGGCGGAGCGGGTCAGCGGGCTGCGGCCGCTGGCACCGGCCGTGACGCCGACGTTCCCGGTCGAGGAGCCGGCCCGGCAGCTGGATCACGTGCTGGCCCGCGGACCCATCGCCGCGTCCGGGCCGGCCGAGGCCGTGCGGCTGCCGCTGTCGGACCACCGCGCCCTCGTGGTGCCCGTGCGAACCGTCTGAGCGGAGTGGGAGGGGCGGGTTTCCCGCGCCCTCGCACTCCGCTTCAGGCGTTGCGGACGGCGGCGACGCCCTCGAGTCGCAGCTCCCGGACCGACACCTCCCGCATCTCGACCTTGCGCACCTTGCCGGTGACGGTCATGGGGAAGGCGTCGACGACCTTGACGTAGCGGGGCACCTTGTAGTGGGCCAGCTTGCCGGCGCAGAAGGTCCGCAGCGACTCAGGCGTCAGCGGCTCGGCGCCCTCGCGCAGCCGCACCCAGGCCATGAGCTCCTCGCCGTAGCGCTCGTCGGGCACCCCGATAACCTGGGCGTCGACGACGTCGGGGTGGGTGTAGAGGAACTCCTCGACCTCGCGCGGGTACACGTTCTCCCCGCCGCGGATGACCATGTCCTTGATTCGGCCGACGATGTTGAGGTAGCCCTCGGCGTCCATGACCGCGAGGTCGCCGGTGTGCATCCAGCGGGCGGCGTCGATGACCTCGGCGGTCTTCTCCGGCTCGTTCCAGTAGCCGAGCATCACCGAGTAGCCGCGAGTGCAGAACTCCCCCGGCGTGCCGCGGGGCACGGTCAGCCCGGTCTCGGGGTCGACGACCTTGACCTCCAGGTGCGGGTGCACCCGCCCGACGGTGGTGGTGCGGCGGTCGAGGTCGTCGTCGGCGCCGGTCTGGGTGGACACCGGTGACGTCTCGGTCATCCCGTAGCAGATGGTCACCTCGGTCATGCCCATCTCGTTGACCACCCGCTTCATCACCTCCACCGGGCACGGCGAGCCGGCCATGATGCCGGCGCGCAAGCTGGAGAGGTCGTAGTCGGCGAAGTCGGGCAGGCCCAGCTCGGCGATGAACATCGTCGGGACGCCGTACAGCGAGGTGCACCGCTCGTCCTGGACCGCGCGCAGGGTCGCGGCCGGGTCGAAGCCGGGCGCGGGGATCACCATCGTGGCGCCGTGGCTGGTGGCCGCGAGGTTGCCCATCCCCATGCCGAAGCAGTGGTAGTAGGGCACCGGGATGCAGATGCGGTCGGCCTCGGTGTAGCCGCAGCCCTCACCGACGAAGAACGCGTTGTTGAGCAGGTTGTGGTGGGTCAGGGTGGCGCCCTTGGGGAACCCGGTCGTGCCCGACGTGTACTGGATGTTGATCGGGTCGTCGGCCGACAGCTCGGCCTCCCGGCGGACCAGGAACTCACGGTCCCCGACCCGGCCGGTGGCCACGAGCTCCTCCCACTCCGGGGACCCGAGGAAGACCACCTCGCGCAGGGAGGGGCAGTCGCCGCGGACCTCGTCGACCATCGCGCGGTAGTCGCTCGTCTTGAACGCAGGAGCCGCGACCAGCACCGAGATCCCGGCCTGCTGCAGCACGTAGGCCAGCTCGTGGGTGCGGTAGGCGGGGTTGATGTTCACCAGGATCGCGCCGAGCTTCGCCGTCCCGTACTGGACGAAGGCCCACTCGGCGCAGTTCGGCGCCCAGATCCCGACCCGGTCGCCCTTGACGACCCCCCTCCCGTCCAGCCCGAGGGCGACCGCGTCGACCTCGGCGACGAACTCGGGATAGCTGAAGCGGCGGCCGGTGGCGCACTCGACGAGCGCCTCGTGGTCGCCCGCCCGCGCTGCGGTCCGGTCGAGGTCCGCCCCGATCGTGTCCCCGAGGAGGGGGACGGTCGAGGTGCCACTGCTGTAGGACGGCAGCGCGGGCGTCATGGCTACTCCCCGGCCATGACGCCGGCCCGGTTCGGCTTGTCGGTCGGATGGGCGTACCGGAGGCGGCTGGGCGGCAGCGGGAAGTCGTGGTCCTCACCGAAGGGCGACAGCGGGCCGGCCGACTCCGCGAGGAACTCGCTCACGGGAGCGCCGCCGTCGTCCGACACACCCCAGGTGGGCTCGATCAGGTGCTCGTGCTTGGGGTTCCGCTTGGCCATGTCGCCGTGTCCTCCGTTGTGCTGGTCCGCGCGCGCACCGCCCGGTGCCCGCGTCCGTCGTGCATCTTGGCGGAAGCAGTACCCCGGATGCACGCAGTACGCCCCTGCGTCGGGTCAGTGGTGGCGCACCGTCCGCGCCCCGTAGAGCGTCGGGACGCCGTCCGCGGTGAGCACCCACTCCCGGGGCCCCACGGGGGCGGCGCGCACCACCGCGTCGTGCAGCTGCTGGACCGCGCGGGTCCGCCAGACGGCGGTGCTGGTCAGCTGCAGCCGCACCGGATCGGCCGTGGGGTCGAGCTCGTCGTAGCCCTCGGGTTCGAAGGCCAGCACCGCGGGGCCGGCGATGCGCAGCACGCCGGTCTGCCA
>JALYNA010000119.1 GCA_030773455.1 Actinomycetota bacterium | reverse complement strand
CACAACTCGGGGCGGCTACGCTTCGGGCCGGACGGTGACCTGTACCTCGCCACCGGCGAGGCCGGGCGCGGCGAGCTCGCCCAGGACCCGGACGGGCTCAACGGCAAGGTGCTCCGGCTGACGCCCGCGCAGTACCGCGGCACGACGGACGCTCCGGCGATCGTCTCGCTCGGCCACCGCAACCCGCAGGGCCTGGATTGGCAGCCCGGCAGCGACCGGCTGGTCATCACCGACCACGGCCCGAGCGGCTTCGACGGACCGTCCTGCTGCGACGAGGTCGACGTCGTGGTCGAGGGCGGCAACTACGGCTGGCCGGAGGTCTTCGGCGACGACCACGGCCGTTTCATAGCTCCAGTCTAGCTCTGGGACCGGCCGCCGGTCGCGCCGTCCGGTGCGGCGTTCGTCTCCCTGCCGGGAAGCAGCTGGACCGGTTCGTACGTCGTCGCCACGCTGCGCGGACGATCGTTGCGTCGGCTGACGTTCAGCGGCGACCGGGTCACTGGCGAGCAGGTGCTCTTCGAGAGCGAGTACGGTCGACTGCGCGCCGTGGTGGAGGGTCCCGACGGCGCGCTCTACGTGACGACGAGCAACGCCGATGGGCGCGGGGACCCGGGCCCGGACGACGACCGCGTTCTGCGGGTTGTGCCCCCTGCAGCCTGACCCGAGCAGGTGGTGTCCGTCTCGCGACGACCGGACCAAGCCCCGCCGTCAGAGGCGCGCAGCTGCCCTGTGGACGACTGCCGTCCGAGGCGGTCCGGCTGCGGCCAGGAGCACACGAGGAAGCCGGTGAGAGTCCAGCGTCCCGCCACCGTGACGCCCTGTCGTTCGACACGCGGATCGGCGGTCGGTTCCTGCACCCCGGAGTGGGGTTCGGCGGCAGGTGCCTGCCCAAGGACATCCGCGCCTTCCAGGCGAGGGCCGCCGAGCTCGGCTGCGCCGACGCGGTGGCCTCCCTGCGCGAGGTCGACGCGGTGAACCTGCGGTGCCGGGAGCGGGTCGTGGGCACCGTCCACGAGCTCCTGGGAGACGACCTAACGGGGCGACGCATCGCCGTCCTGGGCGCGGCCTTCAACCCGGACTCCGACGACGTGCGGGACTCGCCCGCGCTCGACGTGGCCGCGACACTCCGGGCGGCCGGCGCGACCGTGACCGTGACCGACCCGGCCGCCCTGAAGGGGTCGGCCCGCTCAAGGCCAACGTCCACACCTGCTCGACCGCGACGGGCCGAGGAACGTCGCGAGCCCGGCGGCGACCGCGGAGGTGGCGCGGTCCGGCCCGCGCTCGCCCTCCTGCGCCGCTCACCGCTCCGCCACCGACCTGGACCGGCTGGTCGACCGGGCGGAGCGCCAGGCTGGGAGTGCTCGAGCGGCTGCGGCTGCAGGCGGCAGCCCGCACGCTCGGGTCCAGGATTTACATCCTGTAGAGCGGCGGGTTGGGCAGGACGGCCCGGCCGAAGGTGGACGCGCTGACCCCGGCCAGGCAGGCGTACCAGGCCAGGACCGCGCCCTTGCCCGGCTCGTCCAGCCCGGCCACTGAGACGGAGCTCCGCTCGGCGGGGCGGCTTGAGACGACTAAGGGCCAGGTCGCCGTGCTGCTGGCACGGCGGCTTGAGACCGCTAGTGCGGATACCGGGTCGGCTGTCGCGTCGTTGGCTCGGCAGTGGCAGGCCGCTCTTGAGGCTGCTCTGGCGCGTGCCGGGCAGGACGCGTCGCCGTTGAGCCGGGCTCGGGACGAACTGGCGGCGCGAAGGACTCGGCGTAGTGCCTGATCCGCTGCACTGCTGGGTGCCGCCGCACGAAGAGACGTACGGTGATCTTGCTGCCGGTGTCGGTGAGCAGCTCGGCATGCCGATGGACGACGAGCAGAAGATGATCCTCGACGCCATCTGCGCCGAGGACGAGCCGGGCGTCCCGACGTGCTTCGAGGTCGGGGTGGTGGGCCCCGAGGCAGAACCTGAAGACAGCGACGCTCGAGATCGCTGCCATCACGGACCTGTTCTTGCTGGCGGAGCCTCTGCACGTCTGGACGGCGCACCTGTTCCCGCCCGCTCGGAAGTCTTTCGAGCACATGGTCGCGCTGATCGGCTCCAACGAGGACTTCCGAGGTCGGTGCGTCTGGCCGCCTCGGGCGTCTCACGGCGAGGAGTCGAGCTCCTGACCGGCGAGAAGATCGAGTTTCACGCTCGGTCGAAGGGCGGGCCGCCTTCCGGCCCGCACGACACGACCCGATCCGCGCGAAAGGCATACAACCACCGGCACCGCCAGCTGTGTTCCCAGCGCTCACCACCCCGCCCGGGCCGCTGCCTTCGGGCCCGGACCCACGGGAGAGTGGGCAGGTGTCAGCACCACGGAAGTACCCCGACGAGAGGGTGTCGGGGCGACGCGCTGGCGGCGATCAGACCGCTCGCCGGCACTCTCCCG
>JALYNA010000118.1 GCA_030773455.1 Actinomycetota bacterium | reverse complement strand
GGGTGCTGGTGCGCGAGCCGAAGGCGTTCCTCTTCGACGAGCCGATCGCTCACCTGGACGCGAAGCTGCGGGCCCGGATGCGCGGCGAGCTCAAGCACATCCAGAAGACCCTCGGCACCACGACGGTGTACGTCACCCACGACCAGCTGGAGGGCATGTCCATGGCCGACCGGATCGCCATCATGCGCGACGGGGTGCTCCAGCAGGTCGGCACCCCGTACGAGGTGTTCAACCGGCCGGCGAACGTGTGGGTGGCGACCTTCGTCGGCGACCCGCCCATGAACATCCTCAACGGCGAGCTGCAGGCGGCCGACGGCGGCCTGGTCGCCCGTGCCCCGCAGTTCACCATCGACGTCCCCGCCGCGAAGGCCGCCGCCCTCAGCCGCGCGCCGCTGCAGGACAACAGGGTGCAGATCGGGATCCGTCCCGAGGCCCTCACGCTGTCCTCCGTCCGGGACGCGACCCACCCGATCGAGGGGAGGATCTACGCCGTCCAGCCCCTCGGCGACGTGGAGATCGTCGACGTGCGGGTCGGCGACGACCGGATCCTGGTCCGGACCGAGCTCGGCACCATCGCCAACGAGGACATCGACGCGCCGGTCCACCTCGGCGTCCGGCCCGAGAAGCTGCACTTCTTCGACGCGGGGACCGGGCTGGCGGTGAACTGACTCACCCGCTGCGGCGGGGCTCCCCGCCGCACGGCACCCCCGGCGGACGCGCCCGCGCGCCGGCCCTCGTCCAGCACCACTGCAGTCCAGAACAGATCGGTGGATCCAATGCCCAAGGTCATCCCGCTCGCCCCGGCGTCGGAGTGGGTCGAGCTGTCGTCGACCGACGAGGACTGGGACGGTTTCCCGGCCGAGCGGCTCAAGACGATGCTCGTGCAGCTGTACCTCATCCGCGCCTTCGAGGAGGAGGTTCTCGACCTCGCCGGCCAGGGGCTGGTCCACGGGCCGGCCCACTCCAGCATCGGCCAGGAGGGCGGCGCGGTCGGCTCCTGTCTGTCGCTGCGCTCCGACGACCAGGTCACCGGCTCCCACCGCGGACACCATCAGTTCCTCGCCAAGGTCCTCGGCCACGTGGCTCCCGACGGGCTGGACCCGGCCGCGGAGTTCTCACCCGCCGTCCGGGAGGTGCTCGAACGGTCGATGGCCGAGATCTGCGGCCTGGCGTCGGGCTACTGCCGCGGTCGCGGCGGCTCCATGCACCTGCAGTGGGAGGAGGCCGGCGCGATGGGCACCAACGCCATCGTCGGCGGCCAGGTCCCGCAGGCGGCCGGCTTCGCGTGGTCGGACAGGCACGCCGGCACCGACGCCGTGTCGGTGACGTACTTCGGCGACGGAGCGGTGAACATCGGCTCGGCCCTGGAGACGTTCAACCTGGCCGGCGCCTGGAAGGTCCCGGTCTGCTTCTTCATCGAGAACAACCACTACGCCGTCTCCACGACCCCCGAAGAGGCGACGGGGGAGCCGCGCCTGTCGGCGCGCGGCCTGGGCTTCGCGATCCCCAGCTGGCGGGTGGACGGGATGGACCCGCTGGCCGTCCACCTGGCGATGGAAGAGGCCGTGGCGCACATGCGCGCCGGGGGTGGGCCGACCCTCATCGAGGCCGACGTCTACCGCTACTTCCACCAGAACGGGCCCTTCCCGGGCAGCGCCTTCGGCTACCGCACGAAGGACGAGGAGCAGGGCTGGCGCGAGCGGGACCCGCTGATCCGCGTGGCGGCGAACCTGGTCCGCCGGGGGCTGCTCAGCGAGGACGACGTCGCGCAGCTGTGGTCGAAGTCGAAGCAGGTGATGAAGGACATCTCCGCGTCCTTCCTGGAGCCGGACCCGAACGGCAAGCCCGGGTCCAACCGGTACCGCCCCTCCCTCCTGCCGGACCCCGCGTTCGTGGACGTCGGCGTCCGCGGTGACCTCTCGGAGCTGTCGGGGCTGCGCTACATGGAGCGCACCGAGTACGAGGGCCCGACCAAGGAGCGGAAGTTCATCGACGTCATTGCCGACGTCATGCACCGGCGGATGGAGACCGACGAGCGGATCGTCGTGATGGGCGAGGACGTCCACAAGCTCAAGGGCGGCCCCCGTGGCGCCACCCGCGGGCTCAAGGCTGCCTTCCCCGACCGGGTGCTGGGCACGCCGATCGCCGAGAACGCCTTCGTGGGGCTCGCCGGTGGGATCGCGCTCGACGGGCGGTACCGCCCCGTGGTCGAGCTCATGTACGCCGACTTCATCTGGGTCGCGGCCGACCAGCTGTTCAACCAGGTGGCCAAGATGCGGCACATGTTCGGGGGCGACAACCCCGTCCCGTACGTCCTCAGGATGAAGATCGGGACGGGGACCGGGTACGGCTCCCAGCACTCGATGGACCCGGCAGGCATCATGGCCACCGCTCCCGGGTTCCGGATCATCGCGCCCTCGAACCCGTACGACTACGTCGGGCTGATCAACACCGCGCTGGCGTGCGACGACCCGGTGGCGGTGCTCGAGCACGACGTGGACCTGTACGCCTCCGTGGGGCAGGTCCCGACCGACGACCTCGACTTCTGCCTGCCGGTCGGCCGCTCCGCGCTGCGCCGGGAAGGCGAGGAGGTCACGGTCATCTCCTACCTCTCCATGGTTCCGCGCTGCCTGGACGGGGTGGCCCGGAGCGGGGTGGACGCCGACGTGATCGACCTGCGGTGGCTCGACCGCGGCAGCCTGGACTGGCCGGCGATCGAGGCCAGCGTCCAGAAGACGAACAACGTCCTGATCGTCGAGCAGGGCGCGATCGGCACCTCCTACGGGTCCTGGCTCGCCGACGAGATCCACCGGCGGCTGTTCGACTGGCTCGACCAGCCGGTGATGCGGGTCCACGGCGGCGAGGCGTCCCCGAGCGTCAGCAAGGTCCTCGAGCGCGCCGCGCTCGGGCAGACCGAGGACATCGCGGCGGTGCTCGAGCGCATGACGGACCGCTCGTGACCCGTCCCCGCTCGTCCGTTCCCAGCCCGACCGACTCGTAGAGAGGTGCGCACGTGGCAACCGTCCTGAGGATGCCCGGGGTCTCCGCGGACGCGACCGAGGCGGCCCTGCTCGAGTGGGCCGTGACCCCCGGCTCGCCGGTCAAGCGCGGGGACGTCCTCGCCAGCGTGGAGACCGACAAGGCGGTCGTCGAACTCGAGGCCGACGAGGACGCCGTCCTGCTCAAGACGCTCGCGGGGGCGGGGGAGATGGTGCCGATCGGCGGCCCTATCGCAGTCCTCGTCCAGCCCGGAGAGGAGGCCCAGGGGGAGGACGCGATCCTCGCCGGCCTGGGCCTGGAGCGGGGACCGCAGAGCGCGGGCCCCCTGGACCCGGCGGACGAGGAGCGGTCGCAGGACCACCTCGTGCCGGGAGCGAGCCCGGAGATCGAGCACACCGCCGACCAGGTGGTCAGTGGCGATGGGGACGGCGGTGGCCGCAGGCGCCTGTTCGCCAGCCCGCTGGCCCGCCGGATGGCCGTGGACGCCGGTCTGCGCCTGGAGGATCTGCAGGGCAGCGGTCCCGGAGGGCGCATCCGCCGCCGGGACGTGGAGCTGGCCATGAGCAGGCAGGGCACCGCGCCCGCGGCCGTCCCCCTGGAGGTCGTGCCCTCGGGGAACGGTGCCGCTGCCCCGCAGCCGGAGCCGGCGGCGCCGGCGCTCGCGCCCGCCGGCTCCGACGGGTTCACCGAGGTGCCGCACACCCGGTTGCGCCGCGCGGTGGCCGGCGCACTGACCGCCAGCAAGCAGCAGGTGCCGCACTTCTACCTGAAGGCGACCTGCCGGGTGGATGCGCTGCTGGACCTCCGCCGGCGGGTCAACGCCGAGGCCGGGGTCAGGATCACAGTCAACGACCTCGTCGTGAAGGCCGCGGCCCGCGCCATGGTGGAGGTCCCCGACATGAACGTCGTGTGGGCCCCCGACGCCGTCCGCCGCTTCGAGTCGGTGGACATCGCGGTGGCGGTCGCCAGCGCGCGCGGTCTGATGACCCCCGTGGTCCGGTCGGCCCAGAGTCGGTCCCTGTCGGACATCTCGGCCACGATCAAGGACCTTGCTGCCCGAGCCGGCGCCGGCACGCTAAAGCAGCAGGAGCTCGAGGGGGGATCCCTGGCGATCTCCAACCTCGGCATGCACGGCGTCGAGGAGTTCACCGCGATCATCAACCCGCCGCAGGTCGGGATCCTCGCCGTCGGCGCCGTCGTCTCCCGCCCGGTGCAGCTCGACGACGGGGGAGTGGGGTTCGGGCAGTTCATGACCGTGGTGCTCTCAGCCGACCACCGGCCCGTCGACGGTGCCCTGGCAGCGCAGTGGCTCGCACGGTTCCGCGAGCACGTGGAGAACCCGATCCGGCTGCTCGTCTGACGCGGCGGCAGCCCGCTCACCTCGGCACCAGCCCAGTCCCGGCAACCCTGGAAGGCAGTCCGATGACATTCCTCGTGAACGACCCCAGCGACTTCCCCAAGGAGCTCGCCGACGGGTTCCTCGCCGCCAACAAGCGCTACCTCCGGAAGGTCTTCGGTGGCGCGGTCCGGGCCACGGAGAGCAGGCCCGGCAAGGTGGCCATGATCGTCGGCGGGGGCACCGGCCACCACCCGGCCTTCGGCGGATGGGTCGGCCAGGGCATGGCCGATGGCGTCGTGTTCGGCAACATCTTCTCCTCGCCCTCGGCCGCCCAGGCCGTCAGCGTCGGCCGTGCCGCCCACCACGGCGGCGGGGTCCTCATCGCCTTCGGCAACTACGCCGGCGACGTCCTCCACTTCGGCGAGGCGGCGGAGCTGCTGAAGGCCGAGGGAATCGACGCCAGCATCGCGGTGGTCACCGACGACATCGCCTCCGCGCCGCCCGAGGAGGCGCACAAGCGCCGGGGCATCTGCGGCTGGGTGACCGTGTTCAAGGTGACCGGTGCCGCCTGCGAGGAGGGGCGGAGACTCGACGAGGTCATCGCGGTCTTCGACAACGTCAACCGCCGCACCCGCACGCTGGGCGTGGCCTTCTCCGGCTGCACGCTGCCCGGCGCGGACGGGCCGCTGTTCACCGTGCCGGCCGGCAAGATGGGGGTCGGCCTGGGCGTGCACGGCGAGCCGGGCATCTACGACGCCGACCTCAAGAGCGCCGACCAGGTCGCCCAGGTGCTCGTCGAGGGGCTGCTCAAGGACAAGCCGGAGAACCCCGGCAACCGGGTCATCGCGCTGCTCAACGGGCTCGGGTCGACGACGTACGAGGAGCTGTTCGTCACCTACGGCACCGTGGAGAGGCTGCTGCGCGAGGCCGGCGTCGAGGTGGTCGACTGCGAGGTCGGCGAGCTCACCACCTCGCTGGACATGGGTGGCGTCTCCCTGACGCTCACCTGGACCGACGAGGAGATCGAGCGGCTGTGGAACGCGCCGGTCGACACACCCGCGATCCGCCGCGGCGCGGTGGAGGCCCCGCGCTTCATCGACGACTCGCAGCTGAGCACCGAGGCCCCCCGCATCACGGTGACCGAGCCCGGCAGTCCCGAGTCCCAGGACGCAGCGCGGTACGTCGTCGCCGGGCTGGATGCCGTGCTGACCACCCTCCGGGAGCGCCAGCAGGAGCTGGGTGACCTCGACGCCTTCGCCGGCGACGGCGACCACGGCGTCGGCATGGTCCGGGGCGCGGAGAACGGCCTGGCTGCGGCGCGCGAACTCGCCGAGCAGGGAGCCGGTGCCAAGACCGTGCTGGTGGGGGCCGGCGAGGAGTGGTCCGCGCAGGCCGGGGGCACCTCCGGGGCACTGTGGGGCGCCATGCTGGCAGCCGCCGGTCAGGCGGTCGGGGACGACCGCCCCGTGGACCCCCCGGCGCAGGCGCGCGCCGCGCGCGCCGCACTGGAGGCGCTCCAGCGGGTCGGCAAGGCCGAGCCGGGTGACAAGACCATGCTCGACGCCTTCATCCCCTGTGTGCAGACCCTCGAGGCCGAGATGCAGCGTGGCGCGTCGATCGCCGAGGCCTGGCGGAAGGCCGCGGAGGCCACCGAGTCGGCTGCGCAGGCGACGGCGCCCATGCGGCCGCGGATCGGCCGGGCCCGGCCGCTGGCCGAGCGCAGCGTCGGTCACGCGGACGCCGGCGCGGTGTCCTTCGCCTACATCGTGCGGACGATCGCCGACCAGGTGGACGCTTGACCCCTTCGCCGACGGGAGCGGCCGGGGACGGCGCCGCCGTTCGCGGCCGCAGGCGCGGGGAGCAGCCGGTCCGGCCCCTGGCCGACGGGAGCCCGCTGCCGTTGGTCAACCGCTACGACGGTGCCCTGTTCGACCTCGACGGCGTCCTCTACGTCGGGCCGCACGCCGTCGCCGGGGCGCCGGAGGCCGTGGCCGCGGCCAGGGCGGCCGGTATGCGCGTGGCGTTCGTGACCAACAACGCCTCCCGGACGCCGGAGACGGTGGCCGCCCACCTGACCGACCTGGGCATCGCCGCGGCGCCGGAGGACGTCGTCACCTCGGCGCAGGCGGCGGCCACCCTGGTCGCCGAGATCGTGGCGCCGGGAGCGGCCGTCCTCGTCGTCGGCGGAGAGGGGCTGGACACGGCGCTGGCCGAACGGGGGCTGCGGCCCGTCCGGCGGGCGACCGACCATCCCGCGGCGGTGGTGCAGGGCTTCTCCCCCGACGTCGGGTGGCGACTGCTCGCCGAGGGGACCTACGCCGTCCGTGCCGGCGTGCCCTGGATCGCCAGCAACCTGGACGTCACCGTGCCCACCGCTCGGGGACTGGCGCCGGGCAACGGAGCCCTGGTGGAGGTGATCGCGCAGGCGACGGGGCGCCGGCCCGTCGCCGCCGGCAAGCCGCAGACGCCCCTGCACCAGGAGGCCGTGCGGCGCACGGGCACCCGGAACCCGCTGGTCGTGGGTGACCGGCTGGACACCGACATCGACGGGGCCAACCGGGCGGGTGTCGCCAGCCTGCTGGTGCTCACGGGCGTGACGACGCCCGTCGACCTCGTCCTGGCCGAACCGGCCCACCGTCCCTCCTACGTGTGCGCCAACCTGTGCGACGGCCTCCTGCGGCGACACCCACCGGTGCAACGCCAGGAGTCCGGCGGGTGGACGTGCGGCGGTTGGATCTGCACCGTGACCGACACGGGCATCGCCCTGGTCGGGACGGGCGCCGGCCTCGACGGGCTGCGCGCGGTCTGCACGGCCTGGTGGCACGAATGCGGCGCCGACCCGGAGATGGTCCGGGAGGTCGTCGGGGGGTTGGGGCTGTGACCCGGTCGGGACGCGACGCGCCGGGCCAGCCGAGGACGTTCGGAGCCGGCATCGAGCACATTGCCCTCCGGTGTCCGGCTCCCTACGGTGTTGCCCATGCCTGAGACCACGGGCACCATGCGATCCTGCGATCTGTCCAGCGCCCTCTCCGCGTATGCGCGCGGCCTGTACGAGGACGTACGGCTGGTCCCCCTCCTGCGCAAACTCATGACGGCCAGCTGCACCCTCACCGGGTCGGTCGGCAGCAGCATCTCCATCGTCGACCCCGCCGCCGGGCGCTACACCAAGGTCGCCGAGCGGGGAACGGCCTGCCGCCTGGGGCAGACCTTCCCGCTCGACGAGGGTGTCACCGGACAGGTCATGGCCCGCCGTCGGCCGATCGTGTTGGCCAGCTACCGCGACGTCGCGGCGGGGCACCTGCCGCCGGGCAGCCAGGCCAGCGACGGCGCGGTCGCCGCCATCCCCATCTGGTGGCGTGGTGACGTCATCGGGGCCAACGTGGTCTTCGCCGGCCGACCCCGGTCGTTCACCACGGACGAGGTCGACCAGCTCGAGGTGGTGACCCAGGTGGTCGCTCCGGGCATCGTCACGGCCGCCGGGCGGGACCTGGCGATGACCCACCTGCTCCGGCGGGCCGAGGACCTGGCGTCGGCCCAGCGGCCGGGTGCGGGCCCCGTGGACCCGACGCGGGCTTCGGTGGCCGAGGTGGCCCTGAGCCTGGCCTTCCTCGTGGCCCGGGCCGCGCTGCCCGGTGAGGAGCCCGAGGGCCCCCTCCAGGTGCGCGTCGTCCGCGACGAGGCCGCCCTGCGGCTGGAGGTGCAGGACATCGGTGACCGGGCGGTCGGCTGGCGAGAGCTCGTCGACGGCGCGGACGGTGCCGTCGAGGTGGCGCTGGCCGGCCGGCGGTGCGGGACGTCGGCCGGCAACGACCGCCCCGGCACCGCGCCCTCCCCATTCACCGCTCGCGAGCAGCAGGTCGCCGCGCTGTTGAGCCGGGGCTTGAGCGACCGGGCCATCGCCGACGCGCTGCTCATCTCACCGAAGACGGCGGAGAAGCACGTGGGGGCGGTGCTGCGCAAGACCAGCGCGACCAGCCGGACCGCCGCCGTGGTCCGCGCCTTGGAGCGCGGATGGCTCGCCGAGGGGCTCCCCGTCCGCGGATGAGTTCTGGGGAGATCTCCCCATGGGGCTCGCCTGCGGCACCGGGTTGACTGTCCAGGATCCCGGTGCCGGGACGCCGGGACGTCGTCATCCCCCAGGAGGTCTGCTGTGCCCGTGGTGTCGCTGAAGGAGACGCTCGACCGCGCCTTCGCCGAGCGTTACGGCGTGCCGGCGATCAACATCGTCGACGACCTGAGCATCCAGGCCGTGCTCGGCGCTGCCGCCGAGGAACGTTCCCCGGTCATCATCCAGACATCGGTGAAGACCGTGAAGATGTACGGCCGCGACCAGCTCCACGGCATCTTCACCGCGCTGGCCCGCGACGTCGACGTCCCGGTCAGCCTGCACCTGGACCACTGCCCCGACCGCAGCGTGATCAGCTCCTGCCTGGAGGGCGGGTGGAACTCGGTCCTGTTCGACGCGCACGAGCTCGACGTCGCCGAGAACCTGCGGCAGACCACCGAGGTGGTCCAGGAGGCACGGCGGTGCGGAGCACACGTCGAGGGGGAGATCGAGGGGATCCAGGGCGTCGAGGACGACATCGGCTCGGACGAGGCGTCGGTCCAGCAGTCCCTCGAGGTGGCCGTCGACTTCATCACCCGGACCGGGGTCGACTGCTTCGCGCCGGCGATCGGCAACGCGCACGGCCAGTACACGTCGGCTCCGGTGCTGGACTCCCAGCGCGTCACCGACCTCGTCGAGGTCACCGGCGTCCCCATGGCCCTGCACGGCGGCACCGGCCTGTCCAAGGAGCAGTTCCAGGACCTCATCGTCCGGGGATGCGCCAAGGTCAACATCTCGACGGCGCTCAAGGAGGCGTACATGAAGTCCGCCCTGGAGTTCCTGCGCGGCGCCGAGGAGAAGGGCAAGTGGGATCCGCCGTCGCTGTTTCGGCACCAGACGGCAGCGGTCACCGAGATGGCGCGCGAGCACATGCGCATGTTCGGCAGCTCGGGGAGGGCCTGATGCCGACCCTGGTCTTCGACTGCGACGGGGTGCTCGCCGACACCGAGCGGTACGGGCACCTGCCGGCCTTCAACGCCACCTTCGAGCAGTTCGGCCTGCCCGTGCGCTGGGACGAGGAGGAGTACGGGCGGCGGCTGCGGATCGGCGGCGGCAAGGAACGGATGGCCAGCCTGTTCCGGGATCCCGGCTTCGTCGAGGCCGCCGGCATCCCGGAGGACGAGAAACAGCGGGCCGACCTCCTCCTGCAGTGGCACAGGACGAAGACCGCGCACTTCAAGCGGATGGTGGGCGACGGCGAGCTCCCGCCCCGGCCGGGCATCTCACGGATCATCCCCGAGGCCCTGGCGGCCGGCTGGACCGTCGCGGTGGCCTCCACGTCGGCGGAGGAGTCGGTGCGCGCCGTCCTCGTCAACGCCGTCGGTGAGCAGGTGGCCGAGCGGGTGCCGCTCTTCGCCGGGGACGTCGTCCCGGCCAAGAAACCCGACCCGGCCATCTACACGCTGACCCTCGACGTCCTCGGTGCCGATCCGGACGACACCTTGGTGGTGGAGGACTCCCGCAACGGCCTGGTGTCGGCGACCGGGGCCGGTCTGCCGTGCCTGGTCACCGTGAACGGTTACACGCGGGAGGAGAACTTCGACGAGGCGGTTCTCGTGGTCTCGGAAGTGGGCGACCCGGGACGGCCGCCGGTCGAGGTCCTCGCCAACCCGGCAGGCGTCGAGGTCGGCCACCACGTCACCCTCGACGTGCTGCGGGAGTGCATCCGCGCGGGTGCCCGGGGCCGTGCGCGCACCGGTTGAGACGCCTCGCGTGCCCCCGCGGGCGTCGCCATGACCGCCCCCGACGCGCAGCGAGCACCGGTAGATGCGGGCGGGCGTGGCGCTCCTGCCTTCGCGGTGGACCACGAGGACCTGGTCGTGCGGACGCTGGGTCCCTGCCGGATCGACTCACCGCTGGCCCCTCGGCTCGTCGCGCGGGAGACCACACAGCACTCCGTCGTGGAGGACGACCGGATCCTCTTCGACGACACGGTCGCGACGGCCGGCGCACGGGGTGTCCCCGTGGACCGGCTGCCCAGCCTGGAGCCCGGCGGCCCCCGCAAGAAGATCTACTTCGATCCCGCCAAGACGCGGGTCGGCATCGTGACCTGCGGCGGCCTGTGCCCCGGGCTCAACGACGTGATCCGCGGACTCGTCCTGGAGCTGGACCGCCATTACGGGGTGCGACGCATCGCCGGCTTCCAGAAGGGGTTCCGCGGCTTCATCCCTCGGCACGGTGAGGACGTCCTCGACCTCACTCCGGAGGTGGTGAGGCACATCGACGAGGAGGGCGGCACCATCCTTGGCACGTCCCGGGGGCAGGAGGACCCGGAGGAGATCGTCGATGCCCTGGAGCGGCTGAACATCAACATCCTCTTCGTCGTCGGCGGTGACGGCACCATCCGCGGCGCGATGGAGGTCGTCCGCGTCGTCGACGCGCGGGGACTCAAGGTGGCGGTGGTCGGCGTCCCCAAGACGATCGACAACGACATTCCCTACATCGACCAGAGCTTCGGCTTCCAGACGGCCATGGCCGAGGCGACCAAATCGATACAGGCCGCCAGCGTCGAGGCCCGGTCGGCACCCAACGGGATCGGGCTGGTCAAGCTCATGGGACGGCACTCCGGCTTCATCGCCTGCTACGCCACCCTGGCCAAGGACGACGCCGACTACGTCCTCATCCCGGAGGTGCCGTTCGCCCTGCAGGGCCCGGGAGGGTTCCTCGAGCACCTCCGTCGACGCGTCCACGACCGAGGGCACGCCGTGGTAGTGGTGGCAGAGGGTGCGGGACAGGAGCACATCGAGGGCGAGCGTCCGGGAACCGACGCGTCGGGCAACGTGCGGTTCGGGGACATCGGCCGGCTGCTCCGCCGGCTGATCATCGAGCACCTCGACGCCCACGGCCTGGAGAGCAACGTCCGGTACTTCGACCCCAGCTACGCGATCCGCAGCGTCCCTGCCAACCCCTTCGACAGCGCGTACTGCCTGCGGCTGGCGCACGCCTCCGTGCACGCGGCCATGGCGGGCCGGACGGAGATCATCGTCGCCCGACGTCGCCGGCGGTTCGTGCACATCCCGATGCCCCTGGCGATCAGCCGACGCAACCACGTCGACCCGCTCGGGGATGTCTGGATGTCGGTGCTCGAGGCCACGGGGCAGCCCGTGCGGTTCGAATGAGCCGCGCGGTGCGCGGCGGCGGAGCGGTCGGGGGGCAGCTCGGCGTCCCGCCCCAGAGTGATGTACGCCGGCCGCCCCAGAGCGGCCAGGCCCAGACCGAGCCGCGCGCTGGCGGCGGTTCACCCGGTCGTGGATGTCGTCATCACGCAGTGTTCTGCCTGCGGTCGACGTCCACGATCGGCAGTTTGCCGAGACCGGCGCGAGGAGCGGCAGCGCTGTCTTTCGCCCCTGCCCCAAGGAGGACTCACATGACCGGTGGCCCGCTGGAGATGGGCCTGATCATCCTGGCCGTTCTGCTGCTGTTCGGCTACAAGAAGCTGCCGGACGCGTCCCGATCCCTGGGTCGCTCGCTGCGCATCTTCAAGGGCGAGATGAAGGGCATGAAGGACGACGACGTCCGCGACCGGCACCCAGCCACCGTCATGCCCTTGCCCAGTGACATCGGGCCTCCAGCCCCAACGCTGGCCCCGGGCCCGGGCCGGGACGCGGAGCCGACCGAGCAGCTGCAGGCCCAGCACGTGAAGCCCGAGGACGTGGAGACCGCACACCCGACCACCCGTGGCCGCACAGAGGAGATCGCATGACCCAGACCCTGGACTCGCCCGCGCAGAGCCCCGTGCAGCGGGCCGAGAGGTGGTTGACCGGATTCGAGGAAGCGCTGCGCGGGCGGGACGTCGCCCGCGGCGTCCCGGCGGGCGTACATGTCTGCGACCTCGGCGGCCAC
>JALYNA010000117.1 GCA_030773455.1 Actinomycetota bacterium | reverse complement strand
CCAGCCGGTCACCCGGCGCACCCGCGCCGCCGAGCTCGGCCACATGGCGTCGCGGGCGGCGGCCACGTGCAGCTCGGTCAGCACGTCGGAGAGGTGGATGGCGGCCACGGGGTGCGCATCAGGGCCCTCCAGAGCGCGTCGCACGACGGCCTTCAGCTCCTCGCGCTCAGCGGCGGTCAGCCAGTGCGGGACCAGGACGTCGGGCGCGGGTCCGCCCGGGGCGAGGGCGCTCACGGCGCACCTGCCACGCCGGGGGCGAGCACCGCACCGCGGCTGCGGCGGGTTCCCCTGCGCTCTGTCACGACCTGGATATCGGCAGCCCGGCCCGTCGATCGACCCGGGCGCCGGCTGATTTCGGGCCTCAGTCCGCGAGCTCGGCCAGCCGCTGCCGCAGCGCGCGCTCGGCGCGGTCGGCGTGCACGTTCATGTTGCGGACCGACGTGGCCAGGTCGGCCGACAGCTGCGTCTTGGTCCGACCGCCCCAGGTGGTCAGGTACCACGTCGCCCAGCCCAGGACGTTGGGCTGACCCGCCCGCTGGTCCGGCCGCGCGTCCGGGTCGGGCGCGCAGGCCGCGGTCAGCGCGTGCGACAGCTGCGTCTGCTCCGCCTCGCCCATGATCTCGTCGGGCGCCTCGCTCGTGTCCGGGACCATGATCTCGGTGGCGTCGGGCCCGCCGTCCAGGGGCTGCAGGTTGCGCAGCCCGTTGAGCGTCGCAACGGTCTGCGAGTTGCGCCGCAGGGTGGCCACGCTCTGCCCCATGTAGGCGGCCAGCTCCCGCTCGCTCGGCCGCCGCTGGTTCTCGACGAGGAAGGCCGCGATCGCCTTCTGCTGCTTGTGCTCGGTGTCGGCGGCGGTGCGGCCGTGGGCGTTGCGGCCCAGGTCGTGCACCCACTTCGACAGCTGGGTGGCGAGGAAGGCGCCGAACGGGACCCCCTTGCTCTCGTCGAACTGGCCGACCCCCTTGAGGATCCACTCGCTCACCTGCTGGGTGAGGTCGTCGGGGTCGGGCAGGTGCAGTCGGATGGTGCTCATGTTCCGCTGCAGCCGCTTGAGGCTGACCGGGAGGTAGTGCCGGCACAGGTCGTCCAGGAAGGCCGGGGGCAGGTCGCGCAGCACCCGGCGGCGGACGTCGGTCTCCGCCCGGAGCCCGACGGTCGCCGTCCCGCGGCCGGCGCACCACGCCTTGATCCATTCGGCGAGCACCTGGGCCGTGCCGCAGGCGCCGTCGACCCGGTACAGGCCTTCACCCTGGTCGAAGCTGACCGTCACGCCGTCGGGCAGCTCACTGCGGAACTCCACGAGCGGCAGCTCGCGGTCGGTCCGGAAGTGCACCCGGTCGCGCGCCGTGATCGGGGCGAGGACCCAGCCCTCGGCCTCGGGGAGGCCACCGAAGACCAGTGGCTCGCGGCCGCGGGCGGCGGCCGCGCCGGCGCGGGTGTCGTGGACGGCGATGGGGACGGAGTGGTTCACGGGGCTCCTCGGCGCTGTGGGGAAGACGGCGCGGCCCCTGCAGCCCCACCGCGGCCCCGTCCCTGGCTGGCCCCGTCCGGAGGCTCACCGTGAGCTTGCGAACGGTGAGGAGGACGGGGTCCTTCTACGAGGGGCGGGTAGGACGGGGTCCTTCCACGGTGGGGGGCAGGGGGTCCTTTCTCAGGCCGGGATCTGCTCGGCCGGAGCCGGCTGACGGGGCGCGGGGACGACGACGTCGACCGTCGCACCGGCCCCGAGGCGGACGACGAGGTCGGCGGCCGCGGCCCGCTCGGCCTCGCTCGGCTCCACCGTGTAGACCGGCATGTGGTCGTACAGCGTCGTGAACATCGAGCTGACGAAGGCGTACGCGGCCTGCGCCTGCGGCGAGAAGCGCGCGACGGCGGCCCGCGGGCCGAGCTCCACGCCGACGGTCACCCGCACGACCCGGTCGTCCTTGCTCAGACCGGTGAGCGTGAAGAACACCGCGGGGTGGGCTCCGGCCAGCTCCGCCAGCGCCGCGAGGCACCGCCGCGCGGATCCGCGGCGGGGACGCAGCTGCACGTGAACGACGACGGTGTCGGACTCCGCGCCGGAGCCGACGACCGTGGCGACCTGCTCGCCGGACCCGGAGATTGCGCTGTGCTGCATG
Organism: Actinomycetota bacterium; assembly: GCA_030773455.1. Lineage (GTDB taxonomy): Bacteria > Actinomycetota > Actinomycetes > Mycobacteriales > Geodermatophilaceae > Geodermatophilus. The sequence goes on along the minus strand of JALYNA010000117.1, from coordinate 3,987 downwards.
CTGATCGCCCCCTGTGACGTCTTCGGGGCAACTCTCGCGCATCAGCGACCCGCGAACCGGCACAACTCTCGCTGTGCCATACGCAATGTCAGGCCATCTCTTAGGCAGGTCTTGCCTGTGTCGATGAGCCGGTGAACCGATCCAGTGCGGCGCTCGGCAGGAGTGCACAACAGCCAGGAGCGGCTCCCCGCTAGTTCTGTCAGCCGGCGGAGCCCTCAGCGCCCTGCCCGTACCCCGCCGGGGCCGCAGCCGCCGGCCCGGCACCCCCCTCCGGCCCGCCAGCGGTCCCGGACTCGTCGGCGTCGGCCGCCGCGGGGGCGAAGGCGGCGAGCGCACCGAGCGTGTCCGCCGTGACCTGGGCGGCGAGCAGGTTGGCCTCGGCGATCTGCCGGTAGACCTCCTCGCGGTGGATGGCCACCTCGCGGGGGGCGGTGAAACCGAGGCGGACCGTGCCGCCGCGGACCTCGACGACGTGGACCTCGATGTCGTCGCCGATGCGGATGGTCTCGCCGACGCTGCGGGTGAGAGTGAGCACTTCGAACCCCTCCATGGGTGTGGTGCGGCCGTCCTTGGCAGGTGGGCGGGTGGCGGGCCCGGGGCGGGCCGCGGTGGGTGGGGCGACGGACGCCGGGCCCACCGCCCGTGTGGGTTATCGGCGCAGCGGACACCGGATGGGATGGGATGCGTCCAGCAGCACGACCTGCGTGGAGCGCCAGTTCGCCAGGTTGACCACCAGGGGGGCCCGCAGGTTGGCCGTGGCCGCGGCCGGCCCCTCGGCCGGCACCGTCACCAGGCAGTACAGACGCGCCTTCGCGGCGTCGTGGAGCTCCAGGTCGACGCACACGGCGGGGGGCAGCGCCGGTGCGTAGTCCGGGAAGTGCATGCCCGGGTCGATGGCGAGGAACCGCGGACCGTCCGGCGCCATCGACTGCAGCCAGAACAGCCGGCCGTCACCGTCGGCGGTGACCAGCACGTAGTCGCGGTGGCCCGGGAACCCGGGCAGCGCCTCGGTCATCGCGAGCAGGGGCAGCGTCGCCACCGCGGAGAGCGTCATGCCAGGAAGTCCACGAGCGTCGGCTGGATCATCTGGGCGGTGGCCTGCAGCGCCGCCTTGTAGCCGACCTCGGTCTGGTTCAGCTGCATGATCGTCTTGGCCAGGTCGATGTCCTCGACGTCCGCGAGCTGGCCGGCCAGGGTGAGCTGCAGGTCGGTGTTGACCTGGGCTGCCTCCATCCGGGCCGAGCGGGCGCCGATCGAGGCGGCCGCCCCGAGCAGGTCGCCCAGCGCCACGTCGAGGTTCTCCAGGTCGCCCGAGAGCGCGTCGGTGTCGCCCACCACGTCGGCGGCGATCTTGCCGACGAGGCTGAACAGGTCGCCGGGGCCCGGCGTGCCGAAGGCCTCGGGACCGGTGATGTCGATGCGATCGAGTCGGCGTTGGTCACCCGGCGCGTCATGGCGACGACGGTGCCGTCGGGCTTGGCCGGCGCGCCGACGTACGCGCCGGTGTCGCGGCCGTAGGCGGTGCGGCCCTGAGTGACGCCGCCGAAGAGCGGGCGGCCGTTGATGCTCGAGTTGGCCACCCCGATGAGGCTCTGACGCAGGGCCGCGACCTCGACGCTGATGGCCTGCTGGGAGCTGGTCGACGCACCGCCGGTGTTCATCGCCTGCACGGTCAGCGCGCGGACCCGCTGGACCTGGTCGATGACCGTGTTCAGCGCGGTGTCGGTCGCGTCCAGCCAGCTCTGGCCGTCGGAGATGTTCTTGGCGAACTGCTGCACCGAGCTCTGGTCCTGACGCAGCTGCAGCGCCTTGTTCGTCCCGGTCGGCGAATCCGACGCCGTGCTGATCAGCTTGCTGGAGGTCAGCTGCTGCTGCAGCTTCGTCACAGCCGAGAGGTTGCCGTTCAGGCCGAGCAGCGCGGTCTGCGTGACGGCGCGATGGGTGATCCGCATCAGGTCACCGCCCCACGAGGCCGGTGCGGCTGATCAGGGTGTTCAGCGCCTCGTCGATCGCGCTCACCAGGCGGGCGGCCGCGCCGTAGGCGTGCTGGAAGGACATCATGGTGGTCATCTCCTCGTCGAGGTTGACGCCGGACACGGACTCACGGGCCGCGTCCACCTGGGTTGAGACCATCGCCTGGACCTCGAGGTCCCGCTTGGCGACGGAGGTCTCCACGCCCAGCGCGACGACGAGCCCGCGGTAGGTGGCGTCCACCCCACCGGCATCGAGGCTCAGGTCGAACAACGCCTCGGCGTTGCCGCCGTCGGCAGAAGGAAACCCCCCGAGGTCCGCCGGGCTGGTGGCGGCCGCGGCGAGCAGCTCGGGCCGCCTGAGCCGGAGGTTGATGTTCGAGGCGTCGACCGTGGCCGGGCCGACCGGCGTGGTGCCCGTGCCGTCGTCCATCAGCGGTTCGGCCGCCCCGGACGTCCCGGAGGTGTCGTAGCCCTGCGCCTGGACGGCGTTGAGCTTGGTCACCAGGTCCCGGGCGAGGCCGTCGATTGCCCGGCGGTAGTTCGGCACCGTCGTCGTGAGCACCGTCAGCTGGCCGCCGGCGGTGCCGCCGACCGGCAGAGTCGTCCCGCCGGGGACGGTGACGAGCCGCGGGTCGTTCCCGGCGCCGACGGCGCCCGGGTCGTCCACGCCGGCGACCCGCAGGCCCAGGGCGGACCCGCTCGCGACCAGCGTCGTGCCGCCGACGACGACGTCGACCATGCCGTCGGACGCGGGCATCGACGTGGCGCCCACCTTCTCGGCCAGCTGCATGACCAGGAGGTCGCGGCGGTCGGAGAGCTCGTTGGTGGGCAGGCCCGACCGGGTGGCCTGGCCGATCTGGGTGTTGAGTTCGGCGATGGACGCCGACGTCGAGTTCACCTCGGCGGCGAGCGCCGCCAGGTTGTGCCGGGTCTGCAGCCACTGCTCGTCCAGGCCCGCCCGCGTGGTGCGGATGCCGGAGGCGAGCTTGTCCAGCCGCTCGAGTACCTGGCTGCGCACGCCGGCCTCGGTGGGGTCCTGCGCGTTGGCCAGCGCGCTGAAGCCGGCCCACACGTCGTCGAGCATGCTGCGGATGCCGGTGTTCCCCGGCTCGCGGAAGGCCGCCTCGATCTGGGAAAGCGCCTCGGTGGACGCGGTGAGCTGCGCGGTGCGCGCCGACTCCACCTGCCCCCGACGCTCCAGGAACGCGTCCCGGATGCGGATGACCTGGTCGGAGTCCACGCCACTGCCGACCGAGCTGCTGACCGAGTGGATCGCCGGAACGGCCGTGCCCCCCATGGCACGCAGCTCGACCCGCTGCCGCGAGTAGCCGTCGGTGTTGACGTTGGCGATGTTCTGGCCGGTGACGTCCAGCCCGCGCTGCGACGCCCACAGCGCCGTCCGCGCCGTGTTCAGGCCCCCGAAGGTGCTGCTCACTTGTCCTCCTCGCTGGCGCTCGCCGTCCGCGTTCGCGGCACGCTGGCTCCCTGCTGTGCCCTCGCGCGCTCGGTCACAGTGCACCGTCCAGCGTGACGGCGCGGTGCGCGCCCAGGTCGCTGCGCCCGGTCGCCCCGTAGGTGCCGGCCGAGGGCGGCCGCACCGACAGCAGCGCGTCACCGATGGCCGACAGCCCGCCTTCGATGAGCTCGCGGTTGCTGTCGGCGAGGCCACGGAGCTCGGTTACGAGCCCCAGCAGCGTCTCGTGGTGCTTGGCGTACAGGTCGTTCCACGGCGCCGGTGCGGCCTCGGCGAGCTTGCGCAGGGAGGGGTTCACCCCCACGCCCAGCCGCTCGGCCATCACCTCGGTGGCCGCCGCGCGCTCCACCTCGATCACCCGCAGCTGGTCGAGCACGACCTCGATCTCGTGCGCGATCCGCGACAGCCAGCGGGTCTTGCCCGTGACGATCAGGTACTGCTTCTCCTCTGCCTTGAACAGCAGCAGGTCCAGCAGCTCCTGCTCGCGCCACAGCAACGTCGACAGGTGCTGGTAGTCCACGACCCCCACCGTCCCTCCGT
>JALYNA010000116.1 GCA_030773455.1 Actinomycetota bacterium | reverse complement strand
TGACGGGTGCGAGCGTACGGCCGGGCGGTCCGGCGGCGCGCCCGGTCAGCGCGACCGCGGCCAGGGCGGCGAGCGCGAGCAGCGCCAGGACCAGCACGACCCATGGGACGGCGGCCGGCGCGGAGGAGTGCATCGCGACAGAGCATCGCAGCCGCCGCGGCCGCGGCCGTCCTCAGCCGGTGGGGTCGATCTCCTCCGGGTCACGCCCGAGCAGCACGGCAACCTGGTCGACGACGACGTCGCGGACCAGGTCGGCGAGGTCGTCGTGGTCGTGCGCGCGCAGCTCCAGCGGGCGGCGGTAGACGACGATCCGCGGCGGCACCTCCCGGGTGCCGTCCCGGTGCGCGGGCAGGACGCGGGCCAGCGGCACGCTGCCGTCGTTGAGCACGTCGGCGTCGAGCACCACCTCGTCGGGGCTGGTGTGCTCCACCCACGGCACGTCCTCGACGGCGAACTCGACGCCGGCCAGCTCCTTCTCCCACCGCCGCTCGAGGTCCTCCACGGCATCGAGGACCAGGTCGTCGAACTGCTCGGCGCGGTTGCGGGCCAGCGGGACCCCGTCGGGCACCAGGCGCCCGCGCAGCCCCCGGCCGTGCCGGTCGCGGCGGGATCGGGCGGGTCGGCTCATGACGGGTGCGAGCGTACGGCCGGGCGGTCCGGCGGCGCGCCCGGTCGGGCCCGGCACGGGCCGCACCCCGCGCCGCGGGGGTCCACGGGGCCGTCGTGCAGGATGGGGCTGCTGCTCCCTCCGGGCACCGGTTCGCGGTGTGCCGGATGCCAACCGCCCCCGTACGCGTCTACTGTGCGGTGCGTGAGGAACCGGTGGTGAGGCAGTCACGACGCTGCTCGCGCAGCGGCTGTGCGCAACCGGCGGCAGCGACCCTGACCTACGTGTACGCGGAGTCGACCGCTGTCGTCGGTCCGTTGGCGACCTTCTCGGAGCCGCACAGCTACGACCTCTGCGAGTTCCACGCCGAGCGGCTGACCGTGCCGCGCGGCTGGGAGGTCGTCCGGCACGAGATCGACGTCGAGGACTCCGGCCCCACCGGGGACGACCTGCTGGCCCTCGCCGACGCCGTCCGCGAGGCCGCGCGGCCCGAGCCGCCCCGCAACCCCGCCGACGACGGCAGCGGCACCCGTCGCGGCCACCTGCGGGTCCTGCCCGACATCACCTGAGGCCGCGCCCGCCACTAGGGTCGGGCCGCACCGCAGGCCGGGGAGTCGGCGGTGGATCCAGCCGAGGGTGAGCAGGTGCCGGGTCTGTCTTCGATCATCAAGGCCTACGACGTCCGCGGCGTCGTCCCCGACGAGTGGGACGAGGGCGTCGCCCGCCGGATCGGCGCGGCCTTCGCCGAGTTCGTGTGGCAGGAGAGCGGCGCCACCGCGGTCGTGACCGCGCACGACATGCGCGACTCCTCGGTGCCCCTCTCGCGGGCCTTCGCCGAGGGGGTGCTCAGCCGCGGCGTCGACGTGCTCGAGGCCGGCCTCGGCTCCACCGACCTGCTCTACTTCGCCTCCGGCTCGCTCGGCGTCCCCGGCGCGATGTTCACCGCCAGCCACAACCCCGCGCAGTACAACGGCATCAAGCTCTGCCGCGCCGGCGCCACCCCGGTCGGGCAGGCGTCGGGGCTGGCCACCCTGCGCGAGTGGGCCGAACGGGACACCTACGACCGGGTCCCCGCGCGGACGGCGACCATCAGCCAGCGCGACCTGCTCGCCGGGTACGCCGCCCACCTGCGCTCGCTGGTCGACCTCTCGGCCATCCGGCCGCTGCGCGTCGTCGTCGACGCCGGCAACGGCATGGGCGGCCATACCGTCCCGGTGGTGCTCGACGGCCTCCCGCTGGAGGTGCTGCCGCTGTACTTCGAGCTCGACGGCTCGTTCCCCAACCACGAGGCCAACCCGCTGGATCCGGCCAACCTGGTGGATCTGCAGGCCGAGGTCCGCCGCACCGGTGCCGACATCGGGCTGGCCTTCGACGGCGACGCCGACCGGGTGTTCGTAGTCGACGAGCGCGGCGAGCCGGTCAGCCCGTCGGCGATCACCGCGCTGGTCGCCGTCCGCGAGCTGGCCAAGGGTCGGGGGACGACGGTCATCCACAACCTCATCACCTCACGCGCGGTGCCGGAGATCGTCCGGGAGCACGGCGGGACGCCGCTGCGCACCCGCGTCGGGCACTCCTTCATCAAGGAGGAGATGGCTCGCACCGACGCCGTCTTCGGCGGGGAGCACTCCGCGCACTACTACTTCCGCGACTTCTGGCACGCGGACACGGGCATGCTCGCCGCCATGCACGTGCTGGCCGCGCTGGGGGAGCAGAGCCGGCCGCTGTCGGAGCTGACCGCGGGGTATGCCCGCTACGCCGCCTCCGGCGAGATCAACTCGACCGTCGCGGACGCTGCCGGCCGCACGCGGGCGGTCCGGGAGGCGTTCGAGGGGCAGGACGGCGTCACCGTCGACGAGCTCGACGGACTGACCGTGGACCTGCCCGACGGCTCGTGGTTCAACCTGCGGGCCAGCAACACCGAGCCGCTGCTGCGACTCAACGTCGAGGCGCCGGACCGGGCGCGGATGACCGAACTGCGGGACCGGGTGCTGGGGATGGTGCGCGCATGACGTCGGCGCAGGGTGGCCCGCTGGGGCTGGACGCCGGGCTGCTGGAGATCCTCGCCTGCCCCGACACCCACCACAGCCCGCTGACGGTGGACGAGGCGGCCGGCGAGCTGGTCTGCACCACCTGCGGCCGGGCCTTCCCGGTGCGCGACGGCATCCCGGTTCTGCTGCTGGACGAGGCGCGGCAGCGGGGGACGGGGACCCCGTGACCTCGCCGGAGCTGGCCGAGGAGGTCCTCAACGATCTCGAGGTGCTGCGCGCCCGCGACCCGCGCGGCCTGCTCCCCGCGGTCGCCGGCGCCGGTGCGCAGGTCCGCGAGACCGCCCGGTTGACCGAGGAGGGCGGCCTCGAGCGGGTCACCGCCGGCGGCCGCCCGCGCGGGCTGGTCATCGTGGCGCGCCGGGAGGGGGCGGTGGCCGCGCAGGTGCTGCGGGCACTGCTCGGGCCGGCCAGCCCGGTGACCGTCGACGTCGTCCCCGGGCCGGACCTGCCGGTGTGGACCGGCCCCAGCGACATCGCCGTCGTCGCCACCCGCACCGGAGCCGGCCGCTACGCCGTGACCCCGGCGTACGAGGCGGCCCGCCGCGGCGTGACGCTCCTGGGCATCGGTGCGGAGGACGCTCCGCTGCGCGCGGCCTGCTCCACCGCCCGCGCCCCCTACGTCCCGCTGCCGCGCTCGCGCGTGCGGCACACCACCCTGTGGTCGCTGCTCACCCCGCTGCTGCAGCTCGCCGTCGGCCTGGACCTGCTCTCGGAGGCAGCGGCGGACCTGGAGGCGGTCGCCGCGGCGCTCGATGAGGTCGCCGCCGAGTGCGGGCCGGCCCGGGAGTCCTTCGTCAACCCGGCCAAGACGCTGGCCCTCGAGATGCTCGACGCGCTGCCGGTGATCGCCGCCGAGGGGCCGCTGGCCGGCACCGCCGCCACCCGGATCGCCGACCAGCTGGAGACGCTGGCCGGGCTGCCGGTCACCACCTTCCGGATGCCCGACCAGCGGGTCGCCGCCTGCGCGGTCCTGCGCGGCCCGCTGGCGCCCCAGGGCGGCCAGGACGACTTCTTCCGCGACCGCGCCGAGGACACCGGCCGACGGCTGCGGCTGCTCACGGTCCGCGACGCCGACGCCGGCGAGCACGACGGCGGCGAGCGCGAACCCCGGTCGGCCCGCGAGGGGCTGTCCGAGGCGCTGCGCAGCGCCGCCGCGGCCAACGTCCCGGTGAGTGGACTGGCCGAGCACGGGGAACCGGTGCGCCACGGGCGGCTGCCCCAGTTGGCCCGCCAGCTGGCGGTCGCCGACTTCACCGCCGTCTACCTGGCTCTGGCCCTGGACACCGAGAGGTCCGCCCCCGGATGACCGCCGCCACCTCACCCGCCGCCGCCCGCACGCCGCCGCGCAGGGCGAGGGCCACGGCGGCGGGCACGTGGCCCGTGACATCGACGCGGCCGAGGCGGCGATCCGCGCCGCCGTCCCCGCGGCGCGGGTGATCTACCTGGAGCCGGACCTGCGCCGGTCGCCGGCCGCGGAGCGCTCCGGGGCGAGCACCGCCGGGAACTGACGCCGCCGGCCGGCGGCACGCCGGCTGGACCCCGGGGAAGCTCGTCCACCACGGGGGACGGCGGTCATGCCCCCGGAGGGCCGGGACGGCCAGTAGCCTCTGCGCTGATGTGGCCCCTCACCAGCGCCGTCCGCTTATACCCGTGGGGGAGCCGGACGGTCATCCCGGAGTTGCTCGGGCAGCCCACCCCGGCGCAGCAGCCGCACGCGGAGCTGTGGATGGGCGCGCACCCGGACGAGCCGAGCCTGCTGGCCGACGGCCGTGCGCTGGACCGGGCCATCGCCGAGGAGCCCGACCGGCTGCTGGGCGCACCGGTCGTGACGCGTTTCGGGCCGCGGCTGCCGTTCCTCATGAAGGTCCTCGCCGCCGACCGGCCGCTGTCGCTGCAGGCGCACCCCACGATGGAGCAGGCGGCGGCCGGCTACGCGGCCGAGGAGGCCGCCGGCATCCCGAAGGACGACCCGACGCGGACGTTCAAGGACCCGTGGCACAAGCCCGAACTGCTGCTCGCGCTGACCACCTTCGAGGCCCTGTGCGGCTTCCGGCCGGTCGAGGAGTCGCTGCACTGCCTGGCCAAGCTGCAGCTGCCCGAGCTCAAGCCGACCATCGCCGCCCTCGCGCGCGGCGGGCTGCGGGCGGCCATCCCGCAGCTGATCGCGCTCTCCGGCGGGCGCCGGACCTCCCTCGTCGAGGCCGTTGCGACCCGGGCCGCGTCCTTCGTCGCCGCGCACGATCCGGAGTTCATCAACACCTACCGCTGGGCGGCGACGCTCGCCCAGGACTACCCCGGTGACCCCGGTGTCGTCATCTCGCTCATGTGCAACCACCTCAAGCTGGCCCCCGGCGAGGCGGTGTTCCTGCCGGCCGGCAACCTGCACGCGTACCTCAGCGGCGCCGGGATCGAGGTCATGGCCAGCTCGGACAACGTGCTCCGCGGCGGGCTGACCAGCAAGCACGTCGACCTGGCCGCGCTCATCGAGGTGCTGGACTTCACCGACGGCCGGGTCCCGGTCACCCACCCCGTGCTCGGGCCGGGCGGGCTGCGCTACCCGGTCCCGATCGAGGACTTCGACCTCACCTGGGTGCAGCTCGACGACCGGACCGGGACGCTCACCACCACCGGGCCGCAGGTGCTGCTGTGCACCGAGGGCCGCGCGGTGCTGGCGGTGGCGGACGGCGAGCTCGTCCTGGACAAGGGCCGGTCGGCGTTCGTCCCGGCCGGGGAGCCGGTCACCGCCCGCGGCCCGGCGCTGCTCTACCGGAGCACGACGAACCTGCGCTGAAACGCCGCGCCGCTGCGGTGGCGTGCCGAGTGGCCGACGTAGCGTCGGGGGACCGATCCTGCTTCCCCCGGGAGTGTCCCGTGCCGACCCGTCCCGCCCCGGCGCCCCGCCGGCCCGCCCGCCGGGCACCGCTGGCCGCGCTGCTGCTCCTCCTGACCGGCTGCGGCCTGCTGCCGCCGGCCGGGGACGGCGCGGGCGGTGCGTCGATCGGCGTCCCGGACGCAGGCGCCGATCAGACGACCACCGCCGCGCCCCCGGGCTCGGCCCTGGCCGCCCTCGCCGAGATCGAGGTGCGGGGCCGGGCACCGCGCACCGGCTACGAGCGGGAGCAGTTCGGCGACGGCTGGGCCGACACCGACCGCAACGGCTGCGACACCCGCAACGACGTGCTGGCCCGCGACCTGACCGGCGAGACGTTCCGGCCGGGGACCAACGACTGCGTCGTCGTCTCCGGGACTCTCGAGGACCCCTACTCCGGGCGCACCATCGAGTTCCGCCGCGGCGAGGAGACCAGCGACGACGTGCAGATCGACCACGTCGTGGCGCTCTCGGACGCCTGGCAGGAGGGAGCGCAGGGCTGGGACGACCAGCGGCGCCGCGCCTTCGCCAACGACCCGCTCAACCTGCTCGCCGTCGACGGCCCGCTGAACAGCCGGAAGGGGGACGGCGACGCCGCGACCTGGCTGCCGCCGAACAGCTCCTACCGGTGCGCCTACGTCGCGCGGCAGGTCGCCGTGAAGGTCGGCTACGGGCTGTGGGTCACCCGCGCCGAGCGCGACGCCGTCGCCACCGTGCTCGCCGGCTGCCCCGGGGAGCCGCTGCCCGGCACCCCTGCGACCGGGTCGGCGACCGCGGCCGGGGCGGCGCCGGCAGGCACCGGCTACGCCGACTGCGACGCGGTCCGCGCGGCGGGTGCCGCGCCCCTCCGGCGGGGGGAGCCGGGATGGACCGACGCCTTCGACGGCGACGGGGACGGGCTCGCCTGCGAGTAGGCCGGCCGGCGGCTCACGTATGGTGGACGGCGGCACGAGCCCCGCCGAGGCCTCGGCATGCTCGCTCTCCCGGCCGTCCGCCGGGACCACAGCGACCGACGCGAGACCCCGCCGACCACGGCCGGGCCGATCACTGGAGCGACATGACCGCCACTTCCGGCACCCCCGTACTGACCGACGGCGACTTCAAGGTCGCCGACCTCTCCCTGGCCGGCTTCGGCCGCAAGGAGATCCGGCTCGCCGAGCACGAGATGCCCGGCCTCATGGCCCTGCGCGCCGAGTACGGCGACGACCAGCCGCTGACCGGGGCCCGCATCGCCGGCTCGCTGCACATGACCGTGCAGACCGCCGTCCTCATCGAGACCCTGAAGGCCCTCGGCGCGGACGTGCGCTGGGTCAGCTGCAACATCTTCTCCACGCAGGACCACGCCGCCGCGGCGATCGTCGTCGGCGAGGGCACCCCGGAGCAGCCCGCCGGCGTCCCGGTGTTCGCCTGGAAGGGCGAGACGCTGGAGGAGTACTGGGAGTGCACCCAGCGGCTCTTCGAGTTCCGGGACGAGGACGGCGCCGTCGTCGGCCCCAACATGCTGCTTGACGACGGCGGCGACGCCACCCTGCTGGTGCACCTGGGCACCCGCTTCGAGGCCGACGGCGCGGTCCCGGACACCACCGAGGCCGACTCCGAGGAGTACGGCGTCATCCTCGACGTGCTGCGCGGCACCCTCGCCGAGGACGGGCAGTACTGGACGCGGATCGGGCAGGGCATCACCGGTGTCACCGAGGAGACCACCACCGGGGTCATGCGGCTCTACGAGCTGGCCCGCGACGGCCGGCTGCTGTTCCCGGCGATCAACGTCAACGACTCGGTGACCAAGAGCAAGTTCGACAACCTCTACGGCTGCCGGCACTCGCTGATCGACGGCATCAACCGGGCCACCGACGTGATGATCGGCGGCAAGGT